>JAXGSX010000005.1:0-30452 GCA_040775225.1 Kiritimatiellia bacterium
CGTAGATCACCGCGGTATAGGCCTGGCAGAGCAGGTGGGCCTTATCCATGCTGATCGGCGTCCGCCCCAGGTCCAGGTAATTGGACAATGGCACGAAAAACATGACCTTATGGTCCTGGCGGCAGCGCTCCCGCAGTTTATAAGCGTAATAGGCCGTGTACCAGCCCGGCTCGCTGAAAATCCGGCCGGTAAACGGGCGCGGGTAGATGTCGAACCCCAGTACCTGCCCCCAGCGCGTCCAATTGTCGCCATGAGGAATGTTCATGGAATACAGCAGGAATTGCGGCCGGTAGGGATCGATCTTCAGCACGGTTTCGTAATACCACTCCGCCACCTTGATCTTGATATCGCTGTCGTTCAGGTTCGGCTCGTCCACGTTGTAATAAGCCAGGACGTTCCGGCGTTCCCGCAGCTCTTTGGCGACGGCAATCAAGGTCGGCTCCAGGCTCTCGTACCATTGCCGCTGGTAGGCGGTGCGTTCGCCCAGCGGCTGGGTGATCGGCGGACGAGAATCGCCCGGCTTGTAGCCCGGCCATTTCGGCATCGGCGAATTCCATTCCACCACGTTCATTCCGTATTTATCCGCCAATTCCGCAAACCGCCCGGCGCTGGCGGCCGCGGCCTCCAAGCCGCCCGGCTCCTTGCAGATATGCGCATGCGCCAGCGTGTTGAAGCCGATGCCCGCCAGATACTTGAACAGCGCTTCGTCATCGTCCGGGGCGGCGTCCACTGTAAACGGGAAATTGGTGCTCCAGTGCGCCACGTACATGCCGACCGGGAAAACCGGCCGGTCATCCCGCAGCAGCGCGCCCCGGATGAAATCGGCCTTGACCTCGAATCCGGGCCGGGGCGGCAGGCGCCGTATGTTCAATTCCTTCACGGCCAATTCCTTCCCGCCCGCCATCAAGCGCACCGTGGTGTTGTTATCGCCTTCCGCCAATTTTGCCGTGGGGATTTGCAAAGTCATTTCCGTTGTCAAATCCTGGAATTTCGAGATTGCCGCCCGGTTAACGGCGACAACCAATGCGGCCTTTCCCCGCAAGGCTTCGGGCAATCCCAGTTCCAGGACGATTTCCGCGTTTTGCTCGGATGTGTAATAGCTGCGGCCGACAAATATTTTTTTAATTAACTGCAAGGCCGACAGGTCGTCAATTGTGGTTTCGGCCAGCAAACTGCGATTATCGGGGTTGACCAATTTAACCTTCACCTGCCGCTCGCGTAATTCGCCGGCCGGCGTTTTCAAAGTCAGATCAAGCTGGTAAGGACCGGAATATCCGGGCGGCATGATGCCGTCCATCTGGACCAACTTGGAAGTTTTAATGTTTTCGCCATCCCCCGTATTTTCCACGACCTCCACCAAGGCCGTCCCCTTGATGCCGGTAAATCTCATCAATTTAATATTTACATCGTAAAAATAATTCCCGTCGGATTCCTGAAGTCCGGCCGCTTCCGCCGCCGCGATCTTCGGCGCGAAGGGCTGTTCCGGCCGGAATCCGCCCAGGCCGGCGATGGCGGCGAATTTTTGAAAATCATGGGTATACCGCCGGTCGGGCGTGCCGGGTTGCAGCGTGGACATGACCGTTTGCTCGCCTTGTTTCGCGCCCATCTGGTCCAGCATTACTTGCCGGAAATTGCGGACGAGATTGATTTGCGCCCCGCTCAAATCATCGCATTCCAAGGCATACAGCGGGATGGCGATCTCGGCCGTCCAGCCGTCGGGCCGGATTCTGGTTAAACGCCGCCAGGGTGCGCTCCAGGCCACCTCCTGTTTTGATACGGGGGTTTTCTGGAGGCGCTGCTCCATCCCCACGTTGGCGGCGCTTAAGACAAACCAGTAATAACGGTCTTTGGCCGCATCCGGCTTGAGATAGATTTCCACCGACTCGTTGGCGTAAAAGTTCGGGTAGATGTCGTCGTGCTTGAACACCGTCTGCGCGACATGCGCCATGTTGGAATTGAGGCATTGGAATCCGAGATACAGCCATTGGTTGTCGCGCGTCAGCCAGACGGTGGTTTCCGGCGCGGCTTTACTGGTGTTTTCCAGATACAGCCCGGCGATTTGCGCCGCGTCCTGCCAGGCGGGATCGTCCAGCGCGCCGTCCAGTTTCGGCGGCCTGGTACATGGCGTAACCGCGAGGGGCAGTCCGTCTGCAGCCTGCAACACCGCCGTCAACAGCGCGAAAAACACTGTCAGCCAGCCATACCTATTGATTAGCATATTCACAATTCCTTATATTGTCCTTGGAGCCGGGGCGCCTCCGCCCCGAATATTTTGCTTTGTACTGCAGCCCGCGGAATCAGGCGCCATGCGTCAACGCAATACGACAGCATATGATTTGCGTGGAATCCGGCTACTTTACACCTGAATTTTGCACGAATATTAGCGTTGAAATGATTTGAAGCAATTACAGAGCGTGCAAATTAATTTTTGCACGGTTCACTACTGTCACCCATATGGTTACGCGAACATAGTATACGGAAACGCCAATATTCGTCGGCAGCCGGCCGCGCGATTTTGGCGCGAGGCAGCGTTGGCAAGGGTTCCATGTATATGAATACACCATCACCCTCTCCGCCTTGCCCCTCGCCAAACTTGCGCGGTGCAAAATTCAGGTACATCACATCACGGAATCATCCCGGAACTCCGTGGCGGTTTCACCCGCTTCCAGTTGCAGACCGCTGATCCAGACCGTCAGGCCGGAGGCGGGGCCGAAACTCACCACCCGCCCGCCCAGATTGCGATTGCCGATGGGAAACACATTGCCGGTGCTGCTGTAACGCTGCCACTCCTGCGTCAATTTGAATACGGATTTGATTTTAGGCTCAGAGGCAAACATTTTGTTCAAATTAAACGATATCCTACCGCCATCTTTATCGCATTTGGCATAGAAGGAAAAAGTCATCTGTTGCGGCTTATCCGACACCGGCGGGTAGAAAACGCCATGCGTGCCCGCCCCCATCCACCTTTTTTCCGCGGGGTCCAGATGCATCCGCAGTGACGGGTTTCCCTGCCACAATGTTGCATGATCTACATGCCAGTCCGAGCCTTTTTGACAAATATCGCGATCGGTGCGGAAGGGGCGATAAAAGTCCGGTACGCCCGGCAAAAACTGGCGTTGAAAACAGGGATTGGGCACCTGGTTTTTCCTTGCCCGCATTTGCGCAACGATGCCGGTCACATTCACGGCCACCGCTTGCGCATTGGTCAGCGCCGTCATTTGCAAGGCTACCTGCACCGGGGCCATGGCGCCGCCCGTCTCACGGCCAGTTTCCACTGCCGCCGGCGCCAGTTTCAGCCGATACGCCCGCGCGCCGTACCCCTCGATTGTGTCCTTAAATTTCTCCCCATCCAACTCCATTACCCTTTGCCCCTCTGCCCCTTTGCCCCTCTGTCCCTCTACCGCAAACATCCGCGCCGCCGTTTGCAATCCGCCGATCTTGAATTCGGTCTCCACGGCATGGGAAACGATATTGGCGGCCAGCAGCAGGTAATCGCCATCGGGATACTGGAACACCGCGGCATTGACCATGGGAAATTTTTCCTCCGCGGGATTGAAATTATCCGGCGTATATTCGATCGTTTGCGCTATTTCACCGTTGAGCAGGGCCGGCGAAAACTCCCGGACTTGGGCGCAAATGGTTTGCAAGGCGTCCCAGGCGTCCTGCCCTACGACGCCTGCCAGCGAAAAATACAGCAGCCCTTTCGCCCCATAGATCAGGCCGACATACATCTGGCACAGCATGCGTAATTTATCCATGCCTATCGGGGTCCGGGCGGGATCCTGGATATTCGCGACCGGCACGAGCAGCACGACCTTATTGTCCTGCCGGCAGCGTTCCCGCAGGTTATACATGCCATAAGCCGTGCAGAGCCCGGGTTCCGTGCGAATCCCGGCGGGGCGGAACAGTTTCGGGTAAATATCATATCCTATAATCTCGCCCCAACGCGTCCAATAATCCCCGGTTGGGATATGATACGAATACACCAGGCATGCGGGACGGTACGAATCAACGCCCTGCAAAGTCTGCCAATACCATTCGGCCACGGCAATCCGCTCATCCGGATTGATCAGATTCGGCTCATCCACGTTGTAATAGGCCAGAAAATTCCGATGTTCCCGCAGTATTTCAGCGTTTTTGATCAAATCCGGCTTCAGTTTTTCATACCACTCCCGCTGGAAGGCCAGCCGTTCCGTCAGCGGCTGCGTCACCGGCGGCGGCGGCCATTTCACGTATCCCATAGGCTTGGGGTTGGGCGATGACCAGTCAACAACCTGCATGCCGTACTTATCCGCCAATTGCATGAACATGGCGGCATTGGTATAAGATTTTTGCCTTACCAGCGTATTAAAACCGATATCGCCCAGCAATTTAAACGCCGCCTCTTCGCCATCCGAACTCATGCCGGCGGCAATTTCAAGCCCCATGGGATAAGTGTAGATCCCGATGGGGAAAAACGGCAGGCCATCCTTCAAAATCACGCCCTTGACCGAATCAGTCTTCACTTCAAACCCGGGGCGTGGCGCCAACCGTTTGACGGTCAGCGTTTTGGCGGATAGTTCCTTCCCTGCCGCAACCAGCCGGACAATAACGATGTTATCGCCAAGTTTCAGCGAGCGGATTGGAATCTCCGGAGTCATGCGCGCCCGGACGCCCGGAATCGTTGCTTGTTTTGCGCCATTCGCTTCGATGATCAATTCCGCCGCGCGCGCCAGCGCTGCCGGCAGGCCGAATTCCAGGCGAATCCGCGCGTTTTCTTCGATTGTGTAATAACTGCGTTCGGCAAATGCTTTTTTAAAGACCTGCAAGGCGGTCACATCTTCGATCGCCATCCCTGCCAGCAGGTTGCCATCCGCCGGATCAACCAGTTCCAGGCGGACTCGGCGCTCCCGCAAATCGCCGGCCGGCACGCTTAAAACCAGTTCGCGCGTCCGCGCGTCCATGTCCACTGGTTCGGACAGCTTTTCCACATCCCCGGCGCCGGCGTCTTCAATAACTTTCACCACTGCCTTGCCGGCCACCGGCGTGTAGCGGGTCAAGGTCAGCTTGACATCGTAAACATATTCCCCCGCCTGCTCCTGGAAACCGGCGGCCGCTGCCGCGGCAATCCGGGGCGCAAAAGGGACTTCCGGTTTGAACCCGCCCAGTCCGGCAACGGCGGAAAATTGTTTGAAATCATGGGTGCGCGGCCGGTCCCGGGTAAAGGGTGCGAGTGTGGAAAAAACTGTTTGCTCGCCTTGTTTAGCGCCATACTGGTCGAGTTCCACGGCCCGGCGATTGCGGACGATGTTGATTTGCGCGCCCTCCAGGTCGTCGCAGTCCAGGGCATACCAAGGCACGGCCACCTCGGCCGTCCAGCCGTCCGACAAACGCTTGGTCGCGGTCCGCCAGGGAGCATTCCACCCCAGATGGGGCTTGGCCGCGCTGATGCGATTTTCAAAGGTCACGTTATCGGCGCTGAGGACGAACCAGTAATAGCGGTCCTGCGCGGCGTCGGGTCGGATATAAAACTCCACCGACTCGTTGCCGTAAAAATTGGGATAGAGATCGTCGTGCTTGAACACCGTCTGGACCACATGCGCCATGTTGGAATTGAGGCACTTGAATCCCAGGTAAAGCCATTGACTGTCCCGCGCCAGCCAGACCGCCGTGTCCGGCGCGGGGGTATCGGTATTTTCCAGGTACAATTGCGCAACCGCCGCAGGAGTTTGCCAGGCCGGGTCGTCCAGCACGCCATCCAACCGGGGCGGTTGGAAGCATTCCGGAATGGCGACCGGCGCCAATGCCGCCGCCATGGCTTCGATCGCCATGATTGCTGCGCCCCATGCCGCCAGCCATTTGCTTGCCTTGGTCATGTTCGCTTCGTCTTATGCCGCTGCCGACAATTTGCCACGCATGTTGCCATTCTAGCCGTTTCGTCCAACAAAACAATGGACAATTACGCGCTATTTTATGTATATTTTTAGCCGAGGATTTTCTCGATGAAAACCGCATTGCCGTATGACGCCATGCCGACGCCGCTGGATGAAATCCGGGTGCGGATATTGAATTGCCAGGCGATCCGCCTCTCCGGCCCGGTCTGGTGGCGCAGCGATAACAACCGCGTGCCTTACTGGCGGCTTTACTGGAACCAGACCGCCGGCGCCGCCTTGATTGTGAACCAACGCCGGATTTCCCTCCTGCCAGAGAAAATTTACCTGGTGACGCCCGATACCGTCACCGGCAACCGGCGGCGGCGCGAGCTGGATCATTACTTCATCCATTTTGTCGCCGATGCCCCTTATGACCATGTCGCGCCAGGCGTCATTGATTACCCGGCGACGCCCGAAATCTTGGCGGCCTTTGAGCATCTGGCGGAGTTGCCGCGCGCCGGCCCGCGCCAAAGGCAGGCGCTATCCACCCGCATGCTTTTTTTATGCTACTATGCGCTGTCAATGCTGCCGGACAATTTTTTCCGGACGGACGATCAGGATCGGCGGGTGCGGCAGGCGATCGCCTGCATGCATCAAAACATAGCCTGCCCGGCGGACACCGCCATGCTGGCCCGCGCCGCGGGGATGCATCCCACCGCCTTCATCCGGCTTTTCAAAAAGAACACCGGCTTGGCGCCCCACGCTTTTTACCAGATCCGCCGGGTGGAGGAGGCCTGCCGGCTGTTGCACAGCACGGATCAAAAACTGGATGACATTGCCGGCGCCACGGGTTTTTGCGACCGCTTCCACCTCTCGCGCGTTTTCAGCAAAATCCGCGGGATGACCCCCGCGCAATTCCGGCGCAAACGTTGACGCCGCTTTCAGCGCAACATGAACAGCGTGGCCGGCGGAATGAATTCATAGCAGCCGATATCCACCAGCCGGGCCACGCGGTCCACCCGCGGCCACCCGTCCAGGTCCGCGGCGCCGGCCATCCAGGACTGGTTGGTCCCCGCATTGACGCCCGGCGAGGCCGCCGCCAGGCGGAAATCCCCCGCCCCGGGCGCCGCGAAAACCGGCGCATTCGTGATGTTGCCCTGCGCGGCATTGGTAAGCGTCGGACTGCATGAGTAAAAAAACGCATCGGTCAGGCCGGTCCCCGGCAAATACAGGTCGGCGGTATTGGCCGCCGCGCTGCCGCCATTCGTCAGATTCACGGCCACCGCCGTGTTCCAGATGCGCGCCTTGTCCGGCGCGGCCTCGGCCACGATATAAATGCCGCCGCCTTCGCGGCCGGCTTCATTCTCCACGATCGTGCAGGAAAGCACTTCGGTGATACCCGTGCCGATGTAGAACCCGCCGCCCCGCCCGAGGGTGCCGCCCGGGGCGCGGTTGGCCCGGACAAGGCAATTGCGGAAGAGCGACGTGGCATTGCCGGAATTGCCGGAGTAGTTATCGGTATAAATCCCCCCGCCGGTATTGTTCGTGCCGCACACATTCGACGCAATCACGCAATCAACCACCGTATTAAGGTTGCTATGGTTGCGCAAGTAGATGCCTGCGCCATGCCAGGCGCGATTGGTATTAGCCACGACCCGGGAGCGCGCGATGTCCAGCGTGCCGTAACTGGCTGTGTTGGCGTTATTCGCCACGCCGGCGCCGTAAAGCGCCCGGTTGCACGCAATCAAGGTGTTGCTGACCACGGCCAGACCATTGGCGGTAACCAGCACACCCCCCCTGGTTGTGGGTAATCGTGCAGTTATAAACAAGGGTCGTTCCCGCTCCCGCATAGATGCCGCCGGCGTGCACGGCGTTGGTGTTGTTGGTGATCACGCAGGACTCCACCAGCACCTGCCCGCCGACGGCCATGCCGGCGCCCATGGCGCTGGCCGCCACCCAGTTGTCAGCAATCGTGCAATCCGCGACCGTCCCGTCACCGCTGATATTTACGCCGCCGCCAGGCCCGACACGATAGTTATAGCGCACCACCGAGCGCCGGAGCTGGGCGCCGCCGTAGATCGCCACCCCGCCAGCGCCGGAACCGGTGCCCACCAGGTGCTGATTGCTGACGATCACGCAATCCGTGGCCAGGGAATTGGGATAGCCCAGGTACATGCCGCCGCCCCCGTTGTAGATCGAGACGGAGATGCAATGCCGGACAATGCAGTTGGTCACCACCCCGGCCTGGACCCAGATGCCCGCTCCCTGGCTATAATTGTCCGAGACGGCCGGGTATCCTTTTTCCACGGTGAAGCCGTCGAACACGGCGCCCGCGCTGTTGATGCGCACGCAGCGCGCGGAATAGTTCACGTCCGGATAAAAGGTGGAGATGACCGCCCCGGTGGGCGCGTCCAGCCCGCGGACGGCTATGGCCTTGTTGATGTAAATGTTGGTGGTGACGATATAGGTGCCGTTGGAGACCAGCACGGTGTCATTGACGCCGACATTATACACGGCATTGCTGATGGTTAACCAGGGACTCCCGGCGGAACCATCGCCGGCGCTGTCGTTGCCGTTGGTGGCCACGTAATACGTCGCGGCCTGGCAGGTTAACACCGCTCCGGCGCAAATCATTGACGCAATCCATTTCATCGGACGCCTCCTCTTTTGCTTCGGTTAATGCTTAAACTCATACCGACCGTATTTTTTTACCGACTGGTAAAACTTCTCCAAATTCTCCGGCGGCGTGCCGGGCGCAATCACATTGCTCACCCGCACCATCAGCCGCACGCCCTGTTTAACCCAGGGCGCGATAAACTCCCGGGCCGCCTGGTCAATTTCCGCCGCCGTCTTGTCCCAGAGCATCATGGGGTGCACGGTCCGGCGGTACGTCACCGCCCGGCCCAGCTCCGCCGTCAGCTTTTCAAAATCCGTGAAATACCCGGTTTCGATGTCGCGGATGTTGAGTTCATCGTGCAGCAGCCGGGCGTATTTTTCGATCGGGCCGCACAGGTGAATGGAATTGGCGGCGCCCGGCCGGGGGAAAGCCGCAAGAATCCGCCGGTGGCATGGCAGCACGAAGTCGGCATACATCTCCGGCGACAACAGCACGATCGCATCATCGGCGAACCAGATCGCGTCATCCGGCAGCCCGCAGCCGCCCGCTGGGTAAGTTTCGCGCATGATTTCCCGGGACGGCCGGATGCGCGCGATGATCGCCTCCGTCACGAAATCCAGCAACGCCCGCGCGAACCCCGGGTCCTCGCATAAGTCCACGCACAAATTATCCGCGCCACGCAGGCTGACGGCGAGCGTAAAGGGGCCGTCGGTGCCGCAGGGCAGACGCGGCGGGGCAATCGGCCGGCCGGCGAAGCGCCCGGCCGCGGAACGTTCGCGGAAGAACTCGTAATATTGTATCATCCGCGCCATCAAGTTGCCGGTCAGCGGGTCGGGCAGCTTGAGCCGCGCGAAAGCGCCTTTATCTTCCGCCAGCGCCGGCCTGGTCCAAAGCACGTCCTCCTCGGGACAAACGATTTCGCATCCCAGCCATCCCGCCTCATACTGGTTTTGAAAGTCCACGCTGATCCCGTCCCATTTTTCAGGCAGGCCCACGGGGAGATCGCCGGTAATCCGCGCGCGGTTATATGCCTGCGTTTCAAGCTGGCACTGCATCATGAACGCGGGATCCGTGAAATAGCGCCGGAAACTCAAGTTGCGCATTTTCAGGTAATACCGGATGGAAATCCCGCCCGCCAACGGCGCCCGTACGGGCCGGCCGGAACGAAAGGCGCGCCAGACTTCCGCGGCCTCCGCGTTGTGCCGCGCGACCAAGTCCCGATCAAGCGCTGATGTTGACTCCGAGCGCATATCCGTCATTTCAACAATGTTTTGGTAACCTTGCAGGGCGCGCGCCCCAGGTTCAGTATGCCGTAGCGTCCGACCGCGGCCGGGACTACCGTCATTTCGCAGAATTTCTGGCGATAAAACCGCTCGGGATCGTCCAGGGAATACACCAGGACTTCCTCGCCTTCCACCAGCGCCAGCACGTGAAACTTGCCGGCGGTGTCGTCCTGCACCGCCCGATCGAATTCCAGCCGCCGCAGCGAAAAGAAAATGTCCGGATGCTCGCCCAGCAGGACTTCCCGCCAGCCCGGGCCTTCCCGCAATGTCTTGGGCTGGGGCCGGAGGACGCCGTCAATCGCGCCGCGCCGGCATTCCTGATTCATGACGGTCCGGCCGTGCCAAGAGTGAATGGGCCGCGGATTCCCGTCCAAGTCCAGCCGCAGATAATCGTACATCTTGAAGGTGTAAGAGCCGACCGTGCACGACCCGATTTCCAGCACCACCTGGTTGCGCCCGGAGGCGTGCAGCGTGCCGCCGGGCAGGAGGAACTGATCGCCCTTGCGGCTTTCGAAATAGTTGACGTATTGCTCGTAATCGAAAGGTTTTTTTTCGTTTTCCGCCTGGCGGATTTTCTCGAAAAACTCCCGCACATTGGCGTCATCCCGCAATCCGAGGTAGGTGCGCGAGCCGCCGGTCTCGACCACGTAGTAGCTTTCATCCTGCTGGAACGGCTCGCTGAAATGTTGTTTGGCGTAACCGGCGGGCGGATGCACCTGGACCGACATGTTGCCGGCGCCGCCATAAGTGTCGTCGTAATTGAAGCGGATGGGAAATAGCCGGCCGAACCGCTGGACGCTTTCGGCGCCCATGACGGCTTCCGCCTCGGCCTTAAAAAACATCGGGAACGGCAATTCCATGACCGCCTGCCCTACCTTGACCAGCAAGCTTACCTCGTTGGGGATCAGGTCGAAGACCCAGGCGCAATTCTTCATGCCATCCGGCAGGCGGCGCAGCCGCTTGATGAACTGGCCGCCCCAGACACCCTCGATATACACCGGCTTACAGCGGAACGGCTGCCGTGACAAGGCCGCCAGTGTCCGACGGAATGCCTCTCCCGGCAAAGCCTTCAGCCGGGCGGGCTGATTGGCATCAACATAGAAATCCAAGATATTGTTTGCGATAAGAGACTGGCGATGGCGCGCCATGATCTCGTAGTCGTAATAATACAGCCGGCGGAAAACATGGCGCAGACCGCGGCTGGGCCGATCGCCCAAGGGCGTAACCGCTCCCGCCAGAACGCCCAAGGTGGTATGCAGCGGGGTAACATCGAAATAAACCACCGCCCCGCCCAGATCCTTCAGCAGGGCGGCGCCGCACCCGTAAACACAGACAACCTCGCGGTTGCCGGCATGCAACCCCGCCCGTAACTTTTCGAGCTTGCCCGGATCGAACAAGGTTTCGATGGAACCATGAAAGATTTTCCCAAACAGCAGGACCGGATCAATTTCCCGATCCTGCGGCAAATTTTCCGCCAGCATGGCATCCAGCTCCGCGGGTGTTTTATGGCAATCGGCAAGGTTGACGGCCTTCAACGTCAAGCCCCGGCCGGCCAGTTTCTGCCGCAACATTCCCAGAAAGCCATTCCACTCCGCGCCGATATGGCCGTCCAGCAAAACGATCCGGCTGGCGGGCATGGCATCCGACAGTTTGGCAGCCAGGGCATCGTTGCCGTTCACCAGCGACTTTACGATATCATCCGGCAACGCGGGCTGATTCAGGGCGCTGAGATCGTCATAAGGATACGGATTGAACATGAAACTCATATTTTTTCGCCTTTATGTCCTTGCTCTATTGCTCCTTGGCTTCTTGCCGAAAAATCTAAACCAATAAATTGCATGGTTGAAATATCATTTTGGAACCGGGACGCCCTCGTCCCGCTCTGCTGCCGGGGTGAGGGCACCCCGGCTCCAGCAAGAGGCTGTTCACCGCAGGCGAACAATGTTTTCGCGGATTTCGCCCGCGAAAACATCTGGAACCTCTGCCCCTCTGCCCCTTTGCCCCTTTGCCCCTCTGTTCCTACACAACAATGGAGAACTCGAAAATCTCGCCGAACCGGCCGCGGCCTTCCGCTTCCAGGCACAGTTTCAATTGCATGCTCTTTCCGATCCTGCCCAGCGGCGCCGGCCCGATTTCCACATCTTCGAACCTTCCGACATCGCGGGGGATGGGATGGCGCAAGGCGATTCCCGCGCCGGGCAGGGAGACCAGGTGGACCGCGCCTTCCTTGAGTTTGGGCGCCGGCGCCAGCCACCGCGCCTCCTGGGTATTGCCGACGTTCAGACGCAAGGACAACAAAGCGCCGCGCGGGACCGTGACGGTCCCGCCGGCCGCGACATCCCAGGTCCGCCCGGCGCCATCCGACAGGACCGCCTCGTTGAACTCCGCGTTCAGGTATTTCAGCGGATTGTGGCCGTTGTAGGGCGTGTTGCCGACGGCGATCAGCGGCGTATTGGCTGAGTTCGTGCCGGTCCCGGCGGTCCGCACTCCCAGCCATTTCCCGGCCTGGGCGGCGGCGGCATAAGCGTCGCGGCCAGCGCCGAAACAGATTTTAGCATAGCCGCCGGCATGGGCGTCGCGGTCAACCTCAAACCATGTTTCCGGGTCAGGCCGGCGCCGCGGCCGGGTGAATGCGGGCACCATCCTGACCAGAGATTCGGCGGCGGGGCGCAATGTGCCGTCGGGCTCCACCAGGCCGAAGTCGCCCAGATCGCGCCCGCGGGGCCCGCCACTCCACCACCATGGGGCCAGGCCATTGCAGCCGCTTGCGACGATCATCTCGTAGAACTGACGCATCAGGGCATCCTGCTCCAGGAGTTTTTCATGGAACGGGCGCAAGGCCGACCAGTTCCAGAAAAGCTGCCGGGCATACTTGTTGCCGATCAGGCTCATGCCGAATTCCATCCAGACGATCGGCTTGCCGTTGCCGGTAAAATCGAGCAGCCGGGAGGTAAAGCAGGCGGCATTGAACCCGTCCGCGCCCAGACGGAAGTCGTAGCCTTCCGGGGAAAGAAAGTCCACATGTTTGCAAGCGGCGGTGCAGGAAACGTTGTTGGCGGTGATGTGCCCCATGCGGTAGGTCAGCAGTTGGCGCGGGGCATGGCGGCGGATATCGCGCGCGGCGGCATTCCATTTTTGATCCAGATAATCATCCATGAACCGGCGATAGGCCGCCACC
Organism: Kiritimatiellia bacterium; assembly: GCA_040775225.1. Classification (GTDB taxonomy): domain Bacteria; phylum Verrucomicrobiota; class Kiritimatiellia; order JAAZAB01; family JAAZAB01; genus JAXGPF01. Next base: position 12,931 of record JAXGSX010000005.1, read on the forward strand.
ATGACGCGCCAGGGGCCGTCCTTGTTCCAGTGGCCGTTATCCGGGGCAATCACCGCGCCGCCGGCATCGCGATTGGCGGGGACGCCCCAATCGCGCTCGGCGTTTTCGATCGAACCGTAGCGCTCCGCGATCCAGTCGCGCCAGGGCGCGTCCCAATAGCCGCGGTACTTGTCCAGCAGCGGGCACCCGCCCAGTTCCCAGATCATATCGTAACATATTACGGTCGGATCGTCCTGGATGCCGGTGACCTCGAAAAATTGCCGCACCGCTTCCGGGCTGTAATAAAACGGCGACATGCCCTCCGGCCAGCCCAGCCCCACCCGGATGTTATGCCGGCGGCAGCGTTCCAGGAAGTCCAGCAGGTGCGGGATGGAATGATCGAAGATATTGCCGTCCAGGCGCGTGATGACGAAATTAATGCCGCATTGCTCCATCAACTCCAGGTCGCGCTCCACTTCCACCTGGTCGTAATACTTGTCGGTCAGCCAGCCGTACCAGTTCTCGACCTCCTCGACCCCAGCAAAGAAAAGCGGCCAGTAATTCATGCCCACCGGGTACCACGGCTTGCCCTTGAGCATAAAGTTGTCGCCTTCAACCCGGATGAAATCATCCGCCGCCCGCCGCGGGGCCAGCAGCATGGTCTCGTGTTCGATCGCATCCACCGGCGCGCCGTCAAAACAGAGTGTGACTTTCACCCGGTAGGCCACCCCCGGCCGCAAAGTTGCCAGGCAGGGGCAGCGGCAATCGGAGATGTTGCGGGGGCCGGCCAGCAAGGCCGCCTCCTGCTCCACCGCCGGCTCGCCGGGGGCGGAGAGCGTAAAGCGCAGCTTGACCGGCAGATAATCCTGCCGTGTGTTGAGCACCCGGGCGCCGAACGCCGGCGTCTCGCCCGCGCGGTAGACAAAGGCGGTGCTGCCGCCCTCAAACAGAAACAGTCCGCGCAGCAGATGATCGAGCATGCCGGCAAGCAACGCTTCAAAGCCAGGGATATCCAGCGGTTGCGGGTGGGTGAAACCGATCCCCGCCGCGGCGGAGCCGGTGATGGCGGCCCCGACGGAGTTGGGCCGCGTGCCGCCCAGGCTGAACGGGAAATTAAAAGTATCGTTCAACATGAAGAAAGCGGCCGCGCCGCGCCGGCCGCCGGCGCGCCCGCCCTCCCCCAGGCACTCCAACACCGGCAGGTACCGGGTTTTGCGGCGCTGCCCATAGCCCTGCCCATGCGGCCGGGGCGCCGGGCAGATCACGTCCAGCGGCAGGTTAGTCCCAAGCGCGCCATTGAAGGCAAACTGGTTCGGCGCAGCGGCAAAACTGGTCTGCCCCGGCAGCGCAAAGACCTTGTAGGTGGGCGCGAATCCCTCGAGCAAAACCGGCGGCATCGCGCCGCTGAATGTTGCATCGAGACAGTTCCGGCCATAATCGCATTCCCGGTACTGGCCGTCACTCAGCTTCACTAAACTGTTAAATAACGGCCCGCCCAGGATCAGCAACTGCCCGCCGCGTTCGGCATAGGCCTGCAAATCCCCGGCCGCGTCCGCCGGGAATGACGCCGCATGGGGGATGATCAACACCGCGCATTCAATCCCGCCCTGCACTTTCCTGGTCGCGGCGCTGAATTCGGCGACGGTGAGGCGTTGGACATTATACCCGAGTTCCTCCAGGCGGCCGGCCAGCCGTTCCGCCGCCGCCGGATCGCAGCGCGGCAGCTTGTCAACTATGATTCCAACCCGGTTTTCCGCCAGGCGTTGGGCATGATTCATGCTTGTCATGGCAATATCCTTTCATACGGCAAATATTAACAGTGAATTACGCATTCACGGCTCATACCATGCCCTGCTTCTTGTTCTTCGCGCCCTGCGCGGCTAAATTTGCCCGGCAGATTCCGCGGCAAAGGCAATGTTGTTCTATCGGCATCATGACTGCCTTGTTCCCTCATATAATATTTTGCCATAATATTTATGTATCAGTCAGCCATAGCTTTCTTTGCACCAGCGAAGCAATTCCAGTCCGCGCTCCCGGGTTCCTCCCATGAAGCAGAGAATAAGCCCGCCGCCATCCGCCAGTTGGTTGAACAGTTCGCGGTCGGCATGAACGACAACGGGCTTGTTGTCGCCGTTCTCCACGTAATAATCCGGCGCGCCGGTGATGGTTACGCCGGCCGCCACGGCCCGGCGCTTAAGTTCCGCTAAATCTTCTCGCGTCCGGGTCATCCCGCGCAGGTAACGCGAGATATCAATTGACAATATGCCCTTGTGATCGAGGATGGCGTCAAGATAGCCCGGGAACACCGGTCCGCATGTATGCAGATGCCCGTATCCGTATTTTTCAAAGATGCGAAGGTTGGCTGGCCGGCAGAATCTGGCATGCAAGTCGGGACTGAGAATGGAAATATAATCATCATGCAGGATTATGCCGCTGCCGGACTGAAACATGTGATTGTTCAGGAGGCACAAATCCGGATCGCCGGTCCAACGTCGGGAGGCGTCAATCAAATCAATGATTGCCTGAGTAGTTCGATCGAACAATTCCGCGACCAGTTCCGGCGTATCAAACATGGCCATCATCAATTCCGCGTCGCCCATCAGCATGCTGGCCACACCGTAGGGAGTCTGCCAGTCAAACGGCATGATTTTAATTTTGCCATCCGTGGCCGCCGCCCATGCTTGCAGGCGTTTTTTCAGCAATGGCCCCATCCCGTCGGTTTCCGGATCAATCCGGCGCGGCATTTTGTCAAGATCCTTTTCCAGGTCCACAATCAATTTTTCCGCCACATTGGCCAGGCCGTTGCTTTCCGAAATCATGGTTTTTGCGCCGAACAGGCTGGGCACGATGGCCTGAGTATATGGCGAGCCGGCCCAAATCCATGGATAAAAATCGCCTTCTGGAAAAAGGTCGTATTGCCGCTGGCGCATGTCAATCCAGGAAGCTAAATCCTGTTCGTCGTCAAACAAGTCGTGTTTGGACAAGGCCGGCCCCTGGCGCATTACATTGTAAAATATCGGGACACGATCGGGAAGTTTGCCTGCCGCCAGCGATTCCATCCGTTGAATGGTTTCCCGCGCCCGCCCATCGTCATAATTTAAAGCATATTTTCGCATATCCCATCCGCATACTTGGTTTTATTTTTATTTCACCGAACAAGTCTAACACGCGGCGCCATCCCTAATTCCGCGGCAACCACGGCTCCCAGCAGCGCGTTTGTCTCCAAATTTTCCGCGATCACAATGCCGGATTCCGGAATCAACCCGGATATCCGAGCCAGCAATGGCGCGCGCAACAGATCGAACGCCCGGGAAACCTGGCCGCCGAACACCAGATGATCCGGCTTGAAATCCCGGAGCAACGGCGCCAGCGCCTCACCCAGCATATCGCCCAGAGTAAAAAACACTTTTGGGGCGGCCAGATCGCCGCTGCGCGCCCGCGCCGCGATTTCCCGGACCGATAAACTTTGAATATCGCCGCCGTCATCATCATGATCCATACCCGGCCCGGACGGGATCACCCGCTTCACCTTGTTGACCAGCTTGTTTTCCGATAGGTGGGGCGAATCGTCCCGATGAGCCGTCTGTGCCTTTCGATACAATTCCACCAGCGCCGGACCGCCGATATAGTTTTCAACCTTGCCGGCGCGATACGGCAGACGTCCCAGCCCTTTTTCCGGAACGCCGCAGCCCGGCGGGATGATTTTACCATCCGCCATAAACGCCGATCCGATGCCGGTGCCCAGCGTAACCGCCATTACGCGTCCGGCTTGCAGCGCGGGATCAAGCGACGCCATGCCCAGCAAAAAGGCCTGCACGTCGTGGATGAACGTAATGTCCGCTTCCGCGCCTTCCGGCCAAGCCCGGTGAAATTCATGTTTCAGATTGACTTTGTAAATTGAACGATACTTGTCTTCCCGCATCAGGCTGACGCCTTTTTCGTAATCCAGCGGACCGCACATGGCGACGCATATCCGGCGCAGAACACCGCCGTGTGATTCGGCCGCGGCCGCGCCACGGGCAACTGCATCACAAAATGTTACCAGAATTTCAAAAGCATTGCCCCTTGAATCCACCGGCAACCGCCATGCCGGCGCAAGGAACTGTTTTTGCGGAGTCACTAGCGCGCATTTAACATAAGTGCCGCCTATGTCCATTGCAAGATATGCAGGTTTCATTTATTTATGATTTTTACGGCCCAGCATGGCATGCGTGCGCAATACATTTTTTTCACTGCGCGCCATATTCCGCAAGGTCAGCGAAACAACAAGAAAATCGGCAATCAGCAACTGGGCAATCCGGGACGACATCGCCCCCAGCCGGAACACCTTTTCATCCGAGGCGGTTAACAGCCGGACATCGGAAAGTTCCGCCAGCCGGGAATGCGGGTAATTCGTCACGCAAATAACCGGCGTTTTATTGTCGCGCGCCAATTCCGCGATTTCACACACAAAACGGTTGTCACCGCTGAACGAGAAAGCCAGAACAACATCGCGGGGATCAATCAATCCGCAAAATATCCGGGCAAAATCGGCGTCCATATGATAAATCGCGTTATAGCCCAAGCGCAGCAGTTTGGCGTGGACATCCATGGCCACCATGCCGGAGGCGCCGGCGCCCAGCAGAAATATTTTTCCAGCCTTAGCAAGCAGTTGCACGGCCTGATTGACGGCTGGTTCGTCCAGCAGGCTGATAGTGTCATGCATGACCTTGCTGTTGTTTTCCAGAAAATCGCGCCGGGTTTTTGCAAATTCGCCATCCGGCGAAACATGCTGCCGTGCGGATACCGGCACCGGCATGAATTCCGCCGCCAGCGCGGTCTTCAACTCCGAAAACCCGCCATAACCGATCTTCTGGCAGAAACGGATGATCAATGAATCGTCGCACCCGCAATCCCGGGCGATTTCCCGCGCCTTGTGGCGGACAATCCGATCCGGCGCCGCCAGGAAATAATCCGCGATTTTCCGGTATTTGCCGGTCAACCCGGGATAGCGGCGCTTGATTTGCAGCAATGTTATCGGGGTTATATTCATATCCGCCGAAATGCACTTTTATTGCATACGACAGATAAGATATTCAATTAAGTTGCATTTGTCAACAAAAAAGGAGCGAATCCGCAATATCAGCAACAATTCAACATCGCGGGACGACCGGCGGAAGAATATACTGACGCGGCGCTCTGGCGGGAATTTCAGACCGAACCGGAACCGGATTCTTGGCAGAACCATTTTTCAGCCGAACCATTTCCGAACCGGGATCTGAAATTTTTATAATGATGATTCCGATACAGCGGCGGAATAGCGGCCGGGATGTTCGCGTGCATGGCGGTCCAGCCCGTCCATGATGGCGCGGCAACTATCGCGCCAGCGGTCTTCGGGGATATCTTCGGTGATGCCCATGATGATGCCGCGGGGATCGGAAACCTGCTCCATAAGATCATAAGCCGTCCGCTCGACTTCGGCGTCCGGGCGCAGATGCACGGAGGAAGGATAATTCAGCCAGATGACCTTGTCCGGCCAGGCCGCGCGCGCCTCGCCCAGCGTCATGTCGGTGTCCGGCGCGGGCGTAAAGGCCTCAATGTAATCCAGATCGGTTTCGGCAATGACATGTCTTAAAAGCCCGCAATTGGCGTCATAATGGCAGCCGATCAGTTTGCCGTGCCGGTGCATGATTTCGGCGGCTTCATTGTAATGCGGAGTGTAATATTTCCGGAAATCATCCGGGCCGATGATTTCCGGCACCACATTGCCGCCGTAATTAGCGTGCAGGCAGGGCGAAGCGGCAATCAGCGGATAAATTTTACGGCGTTGTTCAACGATCGAGTCATACAGCACCAGAATTTCGTCGCGGCGGTCCATCCACTCGATGCAGAAATCCTCCATGTCAATATACTGCCCCGATATCAGGGTTTGCAGCGGCTCCAGGCCAAAACTGGTGCGGAATATGACATCGCCGCCGGCCCTTTCCTGTGCCTGCACAAACGAATCATAACAAGGGGAGTATTGTTCGTCTTCAATCAAATACTTGATCACTTTGTAGTCGTCGGGCGATTTGAACAGGCGTTCATGAACCCAGGAAGTGAACCCGGCCGGTTCGCGCAGGGTGGAAACCGTACCCACCGGAGTTTCATAATACCGGCGGACAAGATTTTTCCCGTTTTCGGTAAAATGGGTTTCGGTGATTTTCACGTTGGGTTGATGAGCGCGCACCACCGGCACCGATTTTTCGACGATGCACAACCCGCGATTGCGCATTTCCCGCTCGGCTTCGCACTGCGGTATTTTTGCCTTGTACATGGTAAAGGGCACCTTGTCGGCGCACCCGCCCCGCAGGGCAATTTCCACTCGTTCGCGCGGTGTCATAATTTATCTCCCTCAGGTCAAACGTTTTTAACCTCTGTGCCTTTGTCCCTCTGCCCCTCTGCGCCTTTCCGCCTGCACGAACAATATTGCTTGACAACCGGAACTCTATATTTTCATATATGCCATGTAAATGGAGTATTTTGCCGACTGATATGGAATTTATTGCCGGACACGAAACAAGTTTTCAGGTGGTTTTCCCGCGTTCGGACATTTCCGCGCGGATGGGCGTCGAGTTGCTTACCGGCGGAATATTGTTCGCCAGGGAGCATTATCACTGCCGGCCGCGGGTGCGGGACGATTTTCTTATCCTGCTGACCCTGCACGGCGAAGCGTGGGTGCGCGAAGGCGCCCGCCGCCGCAATCTGCAGGCAGGCGATTGGTTTATGCTGCAGCCGGGGATCGAGCATGAATATGACTGCGTGGCGCCCTGGTCGTTCGCCTACGCGCATGCGAATGGCGCGCTGCTGCGCCGCCTGGTAGAGCAGCTGGCGTTTTTCCGGAACGAAAATCTCGGATTCCGCCAGCGTTCCAACCGCGGCAAGTCGCTGCTGGTCGAGCTTCTCAAAAGAGGCGCCGCGGCCACCTCCGGCGCCGAAGCCGCCTGCAATGCCCTGCTGATCCAGATCCTGGTGATCTTGCATGAGGACCGCCTGGATGAAAAGCGGCGCTCGGATAACCTGGCGCTCGCCCGCAAATTCATGGAAGAGCATTGCGGCGAACCGCTCCGCCTGGCGGATATCGCCGCCGCGGCGGGCATTTCGCCTTTTTATTTTTGCAGGACGTTCAACGCCGCCGCCGGCATGCCGCCCCTGCGTTACCTTCAGAAATACCGGATCGAGCAGGCCGCCCGCCTGCTGCAGACGCCCGGCGCGTCGATCGGCCAGGCGGCCGAATCCGCGGGATTCGCCGACCGCCTGTATTTTTCCAAAGTGTTCCGCAAGTGGACGGGCATGACCCCGTCCGAATACCGCGCGCTGGTCAGCCGCCGGGTGTAATCCAAGCCTGCCGCCCCGCGCCGTATCCCCGCCATGCTTTTGCCGGAACCGCCGGCCTGATCATCGCACCCCGAACAGCGCGCCGGCCGGAACGTGTTCGTAACATCCCATGTCCGCCTGCCGGTGAAAATAGTCCAGCCGCCTTCTGCCGTCCAGATCCGCCGCTCCCGCCATATCCATCCATGCCAGGTTGGCGCCGGCATTGATGCAGGGCGAGCCGGCAGCCAGATGGAAATCGCCGGTTTCCGGCGACACGAAGGCCGGGTGGTTGGTGAGATTGTCATGGTTCGGCGCGCTCAATTCAACCGGCACACAGCTATAAGCAATAACATTGCTCGCGGGCGCCGTATTCAACAGGTCGCTGGCCGCGCCCGTATCCGGATGCGTGTTCAACCAGACCACGCAGTTGGTTACAAATATATTGCTGGTGCCGGAATAGCTGTTGCCCAGGCTCAACCCCGCGCAGGCGCGCGCCTGGTTGCTGGCAATCGTGCAGGAGTCAATCAAAACCGGGTTGTCGCCCATGGCATAAGTGCTGCCGCATACCCCGCCGCCATAAGAGCTGCCGGCGGTCAGACGATTCTCCGCCACCAGGCAGTTGCGCATCAGGCCGCCGCGATACACGTACACACCGCCGGCAGTCGTGTAGGCGGTGTTCGAAACCACCCGGCACCGATCCAAAATGCCGCCGTAATACAAATAAACGCCGCCGCCCTGCCCGGACGAATAATTGCCCGATATTTCGCAATCCACCAGCAGGGCGTTGGTGGTGTATACTCCGCCGCCCCGCCCCAAGGCGCTCGTATTGGTTGATTGATTGCCCGATATCTGGCAGTTGGAAATTACGCAGGCCGCGCCATAGGAGTATAAACCGCCGGCGCCATTGCCGCCGCCCGTGTAATTCTTGACCACCGCGCTGTTAAACAAGCCCGCCCCATCCCGCAATAAGATTCCGGCGCCGGTGCCGAGCATGGTGTGATTGTTGCTGATGACGCAATTCCAGACCGAGGCATTTGCGCCGATGCACACTATGCCACCACCCTGGGCCCCGGCCATCGCGCTGGCGTTGTCAACAAACCAGCAATTGGAAACCACGCCGGCGCCGACATACGCGCCGGCGCCCACGCTGCTGCCGCCGGAAGCAACAAACCCGTTGCTGAACGTGAATCCCGCAACCAACGCATCGGCATGATTCACATACAAACACCGATTGGTAACGGTCGGATAATTGCCGTCCACAACGGTATCCAGCGGATTGGGTGACATGGCCTGCAGGGTGATACCGCGGATGATCCCCACGGAGGCGTTCAACACATAGACGCCGTTCGACACCAGCACCACATCGCCGGCCGTCACCGCATTGGCAATGCCGTTGCTGATGGTCAAGTACGGATTCCCGGCCGAACCGTCGCCGGCGACATCGCTGCCGTTGGTGGCCACATGAAAGGTGGCTGCCGGCGCGCAACAAGCCCCCAGAATCAACCATGCCGTCACTGCCGCGAATTTCATGCGCATTTTCCCTTCCTCCTTGTTTGGTTGTTTTTTATCGCCTCGGCGACTTTGCCGCCTAAAAACGCATAGCCATCCGGATTGAAATGGTGCTGGTCGGCGGCGCGCAATTCCGCGCGGCCGGCGGCGGCCTGGTAAAGGTCATTGATCGGAATGCCGGCGCGCGCCATGATCACGGCGGCGGCCTGGTTCCGGCGCAACACCACCTGGTTGATTTTGGGATCCAAATGCGCATTGGCATTGCGGCAGACTACCGGGGTGGAAGACGCCCAGATCAGACCGGCCCGGCCGGCGCGCCGGCGCAACAGCCGGAGGAAGCGCGTCAGGTTACGGGCATAAGCCGCAACCGACTGATGCATGCCATGCAGGCCGTTGTTGAAATGCACCTGGGAATAAATGTGTTCGCTGAACATGTAATCCAATTCACGCAAGAGCCCCTGATCGTCCAGCGATTTGGACGTGGACAGCAAATCGGTGTTGTACTTTCCCGCCAGGTTATCCGCAACAAACCGGTGGTACCCGTAGGCGATGGAATCGCCGATCAGCAAGACCCGGCGCTTGCGCCTATCGGGGGCGTTGGCCCAGCGCAAGGCGCACCATTCCGTTTTTTCCCGGCGAATGTATTTTGTCTTTTGCATACGTCAATATTTATTAGCACCTGATTTTTGCACGAGGCATGATCATAAAAACATATTTTTGGAGCCGGGGCGCCCTCGCCTCGGATTGGCGGCCTGAGGGCAAGCCGGCTCCATTTATAGTTGCGGCCAATGCGTCGCGTTAGTTGTAATTTTTCACTTCATACTTGCGGCGGCCTTGGAAAACAAACACCCGATCGGCTTGAGGGATTTTTGAAGGATACATGCCCGGCTCGTAATTGTCAATCATGCCGGACAATTCTCCGATTAAATAATCCAAATCCCGGCGGTAATCGTCAAACCGCCGGCCATGGTAGTTTTCAAACACCCCGCCCATGACATGGCACTGCCGCCAAATGCGCCGTAGATGCGCTTTCATCGAGGGCACACGCCGCCGGATTTCATTCAGGCATTCCCGGGTCAGACGCAGCCGGCGCATGACTTCCGCCGGGCCGGGCGGCAGCGCCTGGTCGCCCCAGCCGGAAAAATGCCGGCGGATCACCGCCTGGCGGTAATGTTCACGCGCCTGATGCATTAACAGAATGCGTTGCGCGAAAAAATCGGAGCGCTCGGCGGCCAAAATCAAATTCTCGTAAAAATACCGGTTGCGTGTGATATTTCCGCGGTATGTTTCCAGGATTTTCCTGATGCGCGCCGCGCGCGGCGGGATGGCCGCTATCCGCCGCAATAGTTCCTCGCGGGTAAACCGGTCATAAACCACGCCCTCGATGTCAACAAACAGATCGGTCATGGTGATGCGGTCCCCGCCGGCCTTGTCAAACACGCTGCAATTCCCCAGCCATTCCGCTGCGCGCGCCAATTCCGGGGCGTCCACCCCCAGAAATTCACGGCTGAACCGGGCGTAAAAATCATTGCGATTGCCGGCCGCGCCTTGCCAGGCCGCATCCGCATGCCGGCAAATCCCCATCCAGGCCGGCTCCATCCACCGGCCCAACTGCTGCCAGATTGCAATATTGACGCGCCGGCATGCCTTGCGCAACGCCGGGTTGCGTTGAGTGCGAGAAGGCAACCCTTCGATATTGTCCAGGCGGATCCCATAAGCGGGAATGATCCGCTCCAGTGTAAATCCTGATGACAAAGTCTGATATTCGCGGCGGTGATCATGCCGTACCATGGCCTGGAACCCCGGATGCGGACAATCCACGTATTTCCAGTATTCCAGAACAATGTCCGAATCCAGCCGATCCAGCAACTTTAATCTTTCCGGCCGGCATTTGCATTCGTTGTAAATAAAATCCCCGTAGACAATCAACCGCTTGCCGTGTTTTTTGGCGATAGCGTTCAACTTATTTATATGTAAAGCCCAACTGGCGTCCGCGCCGATTTTTTTACATCGCGGGCATTGGCCCAACACCGCCACCTCGTCGCAGCCGGCATGGAACCACGCGCTTGGAAACAATTTTGCCGCTTCGCCGATGATTTTATCCAGAAACTTGTAAACCGCGGGGTTGGATGGATCAAAGTTCGCGCCCGACCCCGCCTCGGACAGGTTGCGGTGATGCCGCGTCATGGCTTTGCTCCAATGCCCGAAACTGTTGAATTGCGGGATGATTTCAATGCCGCGCTTTGCCGCATACCCGATCAAGTCCCGCGTCTGCGCCTTGCTCCACGCCCCGGGCGGCGTCAATTCCGGCGCGGCGTCCAAACGGACAAAATTCCAGTCGCTGTAAAGATAAAAAGTGTTAAGCTTGTAACGGCTCATGCGGTCAATCACGCTGCGCAGGTAGTCCAGACGCATGGGATTGGCTACCCCATCCAAATGCTGATTGCAATCGAGGGTGACGCCGCGCGAAGGGAATGCCGGCCAATCCCGGATATGAGCGCTGGGGAAAATTGATTGCGATCCATCGCGTTGCTCAAGCTGCCTGAGCGTTTGCGCGGCCCAGATTGCCCCGCGGACGCCGCCGACCTTCAAAACAATTCCACGCGGCGTGATATTCAAGTCATAAGCTTCATCGCCCCTACCGGTTATGGCGCGCGCGGGTGATAGCGGCGGAACGGCGGTAAAGTTCCCGGCAGAAGTGGCGGCAGGTGCAATCGCAAACACCGATCCGGGCGCCGGTTTCAACGCGCCGAATAATTCCGGCAGGCGATCCAACCCGGCAATTTTACGGTGGAGATTTGCGCCGGCCAGATTGCAACCGTGTTTAAACGTTAAATAAGAACGGCCGATTTTTACTTGCCGCGGCTTCGGCATCAATGACAATTTCATGTTGCGTTTCCAAGCCGTCGCAAAACAAAACGAATGCGTTTTGATTTGGTTGACACGGCATGCTCCATATCCGCACATCTTGCTTTGTGCCTATGTGCCTTTGATCCTTTGTCCCTCTTTGGTAAATACCGCCAGGGGGCAAGTCACGCTGGTCATGTAAATCGGATTGTTGCCGTCGTCCGGCGGATAAATCCACTCAAACGGCCCCCCGAATCCGGCGCCCTTGCGGAAATCCGTTTCGCGCAGGTCGGCAATGTATTCCTCCGCCAGCCGCCGCGCCAGTTCCGGTTTGACCCGGTTGATCGCATGACACACCCAGCCCGTCGGCGTGCCCCAATATCCGCCATTCTGATAGCGATTGGGTTTGGCTGGCGCAACCATGCGCTCCCACAGGCGATCAGCGCCGTATTCTTCACCTTTGGGCACATGCCGGATCTGGCCGCGGCCGGCAATGGCGCCGGACTCATATCCGGCGGAGAGCGCCCGGGCGGCCTTCACTGCGGTTTCTGCTTGGATGGCGCCGCAATACACCGCGTAAGCCGTGCCCCACACATCGGCCTGGCCGCTCATGCCGGTGGCCGCGCGCAACCAGCCCGACGGCATCGCAAACGTTTCCGGCAGGGCCGCCGCAATCCGATCGGCGTCATTTTCAAATTCAGCCGCGCGCTGTTTCTGCCCGGCCAACCCGCACAAACCGGACAATTGCCGCGCGGCCTCGAATTTCAACACGGAAGCCATCAGCAAGTCGCCGGTCATGCAGACCGCATCGGTGAACCCGAAACTGACGCCCCGGTTGGCATCAGCGACGGACACCAAGCCGTTGTCCGGCCGCGCCGGCGGCGCACGATACGCCAAGATCAATCGCTCCAGCAGCGTCATCCCGCCCACCGCAGTATCCAGCACCTCATGCTTGCCGGATGCATGAACGTAATGGTGCGTCATTTTGACGAAGTAAAAATGATCGTCCAGGGCCGGCAGTTTTCCCCAGGCGCCGCCCTGCTTTTCATAATCATAAACGCCGGGGAAAAATATCGGGCGGCCGGCCATGGTGATATGGTCGGCAATTGATCCGCGCGGAACCAGCGAGCCGGCCGGCGTGGTCCAATCCGCGTGTTGCTGGCAGCGCGCCGTCAACATCAGCATGTGCAATTGCTCGGATTCGGTAAAAAAGCCGGCATTCAAAGACATGGCGTAATCCCTGACCCAGAATGCCGGATACCGCCCGCCGGGCGTGATCAACGCTCCGCCGGTCTGGTTTGCTCCCTGGCGTTCATCAACGGTTTGCCCGGGCGCCACCCGCGCCTTTGCCGCCACCGCCGCCGCCAGGCCGGCCAGCCAGTCCAAATCTTGTTTCGTGATCATAATTCCTGTTTATTTTTTTGGATAAATTTGAACATTTTTCTTCTTCGTGGTCTTCGTGCCCTTCGTGGTAAGACTTACCGGGAATCGGACTTGAATATGGCAAATGAAACCGGCGGCATGATTATTACGGCGGCCTCCGCCGACTGCCGCTCCAGCCGGCCATCTCCAAGCGCGCATTGCATCGCTGCCCCCCCCAATTCGAATTCCGCGCGTTGTTCCCGTTCCGAGGGATTCAAGCCCACCACAAACACCTCGTGGCCGGCGGAACGTTTGTAGACGAAGGGATAACCGCCTCGCTCGCGATGTAATATTTCCAATGACCCGTCCGCCTGCAGCGCGCGATGCCGCTTGCGCAAGGCAATCAACTTGCGCGTAAAATTCAGCAGGGAGTCCGGATCGGCCTCCTGGTCGGACACAATCGGGCATCCGGGATCGGGATCAACCGGCAAATATATTTTCGAACTTGGCGCCTTGGAAAAACCGGCATTCCCCATTCGATCCCACTGCATCGGCGTCCGCGACCCGGCGCGTTCGCCATAAAACGTTCCGTCCGCGGATTGCAGCGTGCTGCCCTCCTTGCCGGGGACGTCCAGGAACCGCATGCCGATTTCATCGCCGTAATACAGGATCGGCACGCCCGGCCAGGTGAAAAAGAAGGCGTACATCACCTTTAGATCGCACACATCCCGTCCCCCGCAGCACGGCCGCTGGAAATCATGGTTCGCCGTGGGAATCGCAATGTAGCCATTGCCATGCACCGCCCGGTGATGGGCCAGATATTCCGACAGAAATATATTGACGTCGCCGGCGCCGGCGCGGTCAAAATAGCATGGCAGATTCTGCTTGAATGTTCCCCCGGCATTAAACGCCAGACGCCGGTAACTCTCCATGGTGTGCAGCATGAAGTCCAGGTGGAACCCGGCATCCACGGCCAGCATGGGGAATCCCCACTCCGCGATCAACACGCCGTCCGGATAACAGGATTCGAACCAATCCCTGATTCCGCGCCACAGCCGGCGGTTGGCGGAGCGCAGACGGTCGTCATCCTTAACCAGGCTCGATGCCATATCCACCCGGAACCCCGCGGCCCCCCGCTCCATCCAGAACCGCATGATGGCTTTCAATTCCGCGCGGTTGGCGCGCGGGCCGGGAGCGTCCGCGGCATCCTGCCATGGTTCCCGCGGCCGGGCATACCCGTAATTCAGCGCCGGCTGGCACCAGAAAAAGTTTTTGACATAGCTGCCGCGCGGCGGATGGTGCTCATCCGGATAATCGCGATGCCGCCAGATATAGCGGTTGGAAAATTCGTTCGGCGCCTTGCGCGCGGACGCTTTAAACCATGGATGCTCGATGGAAGTATGGCCGGCCACTAGGTCCAGGATCACTTTAATCCCGCGGCCCGCGGCGCCGGCGCAGAACCGCGAGAAATCCGACAGGGAACCGTAACGCGGCGCGATTTTATAGTAATCGCTGACATCATATCCCGCGTCGCCGAACGGCGATTCGAAGACCGGATTGAGCCAGACCGCCGACACGCCCAGCGCCTTGATATAGTCCAGTTTTTGCGTCAATCCGTTGAAGTCGCCGATGCCGTCGGCGTTCGAATCATAAAAACTTTGCGGATAGACTTGATATATCACCGCCTCCGTCAGCCAATCCGGAATGGCGTTGCCCGTCAAATCCGGCCTGCCGCCGCTTATGTCGCGTGCCGTTATTTTTGATTTTGTCGCGCCCATATCAATCCCCGTTCATCAACACCCGGAAGATTTTCAACTTGAACGGTGGAATGCGTGTCCGGAACCGCAGCGTCCCGCTATGTCTGACCGCCACCACCGGTTGATTTTCCAGCAAGTCTGCCACCCCGCCAGAATGCCGGCCGGCCGCGCCGGCCATCCGAACTGTTCCCCGCCAGTCATTTTTGCTGTTGTTGCTCAAAGTCACCAGCATGTCTTTTTCGCGGATATTAACCATGTATTCCACCGGCGGCCCGTCAATTTCAACCGGCATCAGCGGCTGCATCACATGATCCAGCGCATGCCCGCAAATATTCATGAATTTGTAACAGCCGATTTCGTGATTGTAATGCGGCGTGGTAATCCAAACGGCGCCCCGTCCCAGCCGCCGGCGCAGCGCCAGCGGATCATGATCGTCCCGGTTGAATGCCGCCACCTCCGCCCCCTGCGCCGCCACGGCGGTATACTCGTAATTGCCTTCCGGCATGGTTTGACCGCAGACTTTGCAGACGGAATCCTGCTGCGTCCACCGCACCCGGCTGGTTATCCGGTAGCCGAATTCCCCGGCCAACTCATCCGGAATCTGCCGGACATTGACCATCAATGTTCCCCCGTGTTCGACGTATTTCGACAGTTTTTGGAAAAGTTTTTGATTCAACAGCAAACGCCCGAGGATGAACACGGCCTTGTATTTCTCCAACACGCGCAGCGGACAGTTTTCCAGCACCACGTCGAACGCATCGCCCCAACGCGACGGCGCCAACGCCTTTTCGAACGGGCGGACATCGAAACCGTTCATGATTTTCCGCTGATAATCCCGGTTGGAACTCCACGGCAGGTCCGGATCAAAGGTTTTCATGAACTCGCGTCCGACTGCCATGCAGCCGGGAAACGCCCACTGGAAAAAATTCTCGATCATGAAATCGCCATGCTCATACGGAACCTTGTTGCCCCATACCTGGTAGCGGTATTTCCAGCGCGGGGCGTCCCAGCCATGGTCATGCTCCAGCATCAGCGCCACGGGCACATGCGGCCGGCCCCGGTCGGGACAGTCCGTTTTGGCGAACCGCAGGAATTTTTGCGCGTAATGGCCGGCGGGCGAAAGCCGGCGCCGGCGCTTGGGCTGGCGCCAGAAGGCGGCGTCCGTCATTTCCTGCATGACGAAATCCGCGCCGGACAGGTAACCCAGTATCCAGCACCGAAACATCAAGTCCGCAGACGGCCCGTTGACGCACTTGCCCGACGCGGTGTAATGCGCCGGCATGCGCAATCCGCAGACGGCCTCCCAGGCCGAGATATCCAGTCCCCACTCGCGGCCATACTGCCGGGCGGCGCCGCGGGCAAATGCTATGCCCATCTGGTAATTGGAAAGACCGTTGCCGCGTTCGAGCCAGATGGAATCAAACCCCCACTCCAGATAATGATGCAAGAGCATGACGCTGGCGCCATGCGCGATCAAATGCAGGGACTTGTCCGGCAACCCGCGCCGGATATACTCCGCCAGATTGCCGCCGGGGAGCAGCTCGGATTTCAGGCGATTCAACGGCCCCCCGCCCTTGACCGGCGGCAACTTGTTCATCGGCTCCTCGATCAGCCATTTTTTATACCAGGCCGCCGCCGCGCGCCGGTCGCGGAAATATCCGGGATGCGCGTTCCAGTTACAGCCGGTGTCGCGCTCGCCAAAGGCGCAGCCCCGGAACCGCGCGCCATGCTGCCGCATTTTTCTCGCCACCAGGCGGAATCCGGGGATGGAAAGGCGGAACAAATCCATGATCACCATGTCCGAGCGGGCGACCAAACCGTCAATTTCCCGGCCCGTCAGCCCCCAGCAGTCGCTGCCGATGCGAAACCCGTTCATCAGACTGTGGCGGAGCGCGGGCTGGTCTTCGCGTTCAGCCTCAGCGACGGCAAGCTGTAATTCCCGGGAATTGACCTTGTCCTCGCGCCGCGGTCCGGAGAAATCGTAATTGGTGAAATACTCGCCGACAAAGGCGAAATCATTTTGCTTTTTTTTATTCATCTTTCATCTGCCGCGTTACGGTTCAAATTCCGTCGGTTCCTCGCTTTTTTCCAGTTGCAGGGCGTCCAGCCAGACGGCCGCCGATAAACCGCCAAGCGGCGTCACGGAAAGCCAGATGCGGGTCGGCATGCGGATGCGCCAGGAATACCTTTTCCAATCCGCCGACAATTTTACCGTCTCGTTCACCTTGCCGCTTTTAATCTGAAATTTTACCCCGGGCCGGTCGGCCTTGATCCAGGCGGAAAACAGATAATCAATTTCCGGGTCGCCGTTGTAGGGGTCCACATACTCACCCTGGCTGATGGCCAGGCCGGCATAATCCCCCGCGGGGGCCATGATTTTCAGCGATTGTTTGCCGTGAATCCGATCGGTGGCATCCAAAAGGTAGCGCTTCCCCATTTCCGCACGGCCATAACGCACGGGAATGTAATAATCCGGCCAGCCGGGGAATGTGCTCTCCTCAAAACTGGGGTTGGCAATCATGTTCTTCCTGCCCGTGAACCGCGCCACCAGCGGAGTTTCCCGCAATGCCTGGTCGGGATACGGCGCCATTTCCACCTGCCAGTCCGGACGGATATTTTCCATCGGCGGCGTAAAGCCCGGCGCAGCGCTCGGCCCTTCTACGGGGATTGCTGACGGCGCGCGCGGAGAGCGCGCCCAACCCACCGGCGCTGGAGCACCAAAGCGCCCGACAA
>JAXGSX010000006.1:0-29107 GCA_040775225.1 Kiritimatiellia bacterium
TATTTGGCGTTAGCCAGCGCCAGCAGCGCCACTGGCGCCGCCGGGGTGCGCGGATGTTCTTTGACGATTTCCTCCCATTGCGCCGGAACGCGGGCGACCGCCAGCATCTGGGAAGCCTGTTCGGCGGACTGCCGGCCGTGCCAGACCCAGACCAGCGCGCTGGCGCACACAACGGCGATCACGGCCAGGCCGGCCAGCAAGGGGGTTTGATGCTGCGCGGCCAGCCCCAGCCATCCCTGTAATGGAGAGCGCGGGGCGCTGGCGGGCGGTTGGACAGCGGGTTGCGATGTGGATGCATCTGATGACATGGACGACCTTTCCGGCATAACTGGCCTTAAAAGCAAATGATTGCGCGAAATCCAGATATTATTTTACATTTGTCCGGCCTTCAAGTAAATTATGCCTTAAATTTTTCGGGAGCGAAATATGCGTAAAAGAATTGCAGCGCGCCGGATGGCCAGGATGGCGGCGTTGTCGGCCTGCCTGGCGGCCGGCGCGGCCATGGCGCAGCATAATTACCAGAATTACCTGCTGGGCGACCGGGCGTCCGGCATGGGCGGAGCAGTGGTGGCCAGCGCGGACTCGGTGGACGCCTGTTACTACAACCCGGCCGGCCTGACGCGCCTGGCGGGCAACACCATATCCCTCTCCGGCAGCCTTTACGGCCGGCAGACCTACCGGGCGGAAGATGCGTTTTATGCCGGGGAAGATTTCAAGTATGACTCCTTTGTCAGCATTCCGACAACCGTCGGCGGGCTGTGGAAGGTTTCCGACCGCAATGCGCTGGCGTTTGCGGTATTCATGCCGGATCGCGTTTCCAGCAGCGAAATGTCTTCCTTCCGCGAAGGCCTGCATGTGTACAATTATAATGCCGACGACCAGACCCTCTGGATCGGCCCGGCCGCGGCCTGGGAAGTTACCCCGGAAGTTTCGCTGGGCGCCGCGGTTTTCGCGGTGTACCGCTCCTACAATGAATTCCTGAGCATTCTCTACCGCGAAGAGGAAGCCGGATATGCCCGCGGGCAGAATTTCAAGGATTGGGGGGCGCTGGCCAGTTTCGGCGTCCAGTACCAGGCGCTGGAAAAGCTGCGGTTGGGCGCAACGATTCAATCGCCATCCCTGCACGTCTGGGGCGAAGGTTCCTACCAGGAAAACCTGGTCACGCCGGCGGAGACGGAAAACATTTTTGCGGAGGACATGGATACCGACAACCGCGTGCCGGCGCAGATCAGCGTGGGCGCCGCCTGGTCCGAGCCGCTGCAATACACGCTGGAACTGGATGTATCGTATTATTTCGGCCATGAATTCGACTTGCTCGCCTGGGGCGAGGGGGACGACCGGCTGAGTTTGAAAATCAACCGCGAGGCTGTGATCAATGTCAATGCGGGGGTGGAATATTATTATCGGGAAATCTATCCGCTGCGGGCCGGTTTTTTCACTGATTTTTCGTCCTCGCCGGGCGTTGATCCGGAAGAGCAGGGTAACAACCCGCGCATTGACGCCTACGGCATTTCCGCCAGCGTGGGCAAAAAACTGGAACACATTTCGGTGAACTTCGGAGCGATTTACGTGTTCGGCAGCGGACGCAGCCTGGGCTGGCATGACCTGGGCGAGGACATGCGTCTGGTCTCCACTTCCGCCCGCCAGGACAACATCTATCTGGTGGTCAACACCGCTTACATGTTTTAATTCCGCATTTTGCCATGACTCCGGCGTTTTCAGAATCTGATTTGAAGGAAGTCCGCCGGCATATTGAAACCATTCTGCCGCGGCTGATCCGCCCGCCCGGCCCGCATTTGCCTTTCCCCTGGCTGACCCCCTCGCATGGCGACGGGTATGCCAATACCATGTATTACTGGGACGCGCATCATATCGCCCTGCGGCTGGCTTACGATCAAAAACCGGAGTATTTGCGCCACCTGGTGGACAACGCCCTGGCGCACCAGGCGGGTAGCGGTTTCGTCCCGGGCGTGGTGCACATCCATGACGGTCCGGCGCATACCCATCCGCCCTGGCACGCGCATCCTTTCATGGCCCAGGGCGCCTGGCTTTACGTCTCCCTGGCCGATGACCGGGCCTGGGGCGGGCGGCGCCTGGAGCCGTTGCGTAAATACCTGGCATATTACGAAAACCATTTTGCAGCGCCATACGGATTGTTCCGCTGGCAGGCAATCTTCATGGGCGGCATGGATAACGATGTGGTTTCGTTTTTCCAGCCCGGCGCGGTGATCACGCCCGACATCAACGCCTGGCTGTATCTGGAATATCAGGCGCTGGCGGACTTGGCCGGGCGGCTGGGGGTTGTAGCGGCGGAGTCGGAATGCCGGGACAGGGCCGCCGCCCTGGCGCGCGCCATCAATCAACAACTCTGGCTGGAGGAAGAACAGACTTATGCGGCTTACCACCTCACCGAGGGGCGGCTGATCCTGCATTTGCACGCGCGCGGCGCGCGCGGCGCCGTTCAGGCGCCGTACGCCTTCCAAACCGCCTCCAACCTGATCCCGCTGTATGCCGGTGTGGCGCCGCCCGACCGCGCGGCGGCCATGCTGCGCCGGTATGTCCTGCACCCGGAACATTTCCTGAGTCCGCACGGCATCCGCAGCCTGTCGCGCGCCAGCGAGTATTACAACAACGCCCGGCGCGGCAATCCGCCCCGGTTCGGCTATCCCGACCGGCTGACCAATTCCAACTGGCAGGGGCCGGTATGGATTCTGCTGAGTTATTTCATGTTCAACGCGCTGCTGACCTATGGCTTTCAATCCGAGGCGGAAGATTTGGCGGTGCGGACGCTCCGCACCCTGGCCCGCTCGCTGGAGTCCATCGGTTCGTTCACTGAAAATTACCACGGTGAAACCGGCGAGCCCGGCCTGATCCCGGAATTCGGTTCCTGGAACGTGCTGGCGGATATCATGCCGCGGGAATTGGCGGGAAGCCGGCTGGGCGGCAGGCGGACTTTAGCCTGACCCGGCCGCCGATCCGCGGTGTCATTCAGAGCAGGCGCGCGCCGGCGGAAGGCCTGATGGCGCGGACCGGGCAGGGGCGTTGGAACCGGTTCTGAAAGGATTTTTGCAGCGCCGCCGTGATTTCCGACGCCCCGTCCGGCGGCGCCATGACCACCACGCTGCCGCCGAATCCGCCGCCGGACAGGCGCGCGCCGATCACGGCCGGCAGGGTTTTGGCCTGGTCCACCAGGTGATCCAGTTCCGGACAGGAATTCTCGAAATTATCCCGCGAACTGTGGTGGGAGGCGTACATCAGCCGGCCGAACTCCGCCGTGGCGCCGTTTTGCAGCGCCGCCATGGCGTCCTGCACGCGCTGGTTTTCTTCAAGCACATGCCGGGCGTGCCGCGCGGCGATGGGGTCCATCTCCGGGGCAATTTCCCGGAATTCCGCCAGGGTAACTGCGCGCAGGTTTTTGATGGGGCGTCCCAGCGCCCCGGCGCAGAAACGCGCGGCGGCCTCGCATTGCGCCCGGCGGTCGTTGTAAGCGGAATCCACCAGGGCATGGCGCACCTGGGTGTCGGCGATCAAAAACACGCTGGCGCCGGGCAACGGAATATTTTTGACCGCCAGCGACTGGAAGTCAATGGCCACCAGGGCGTTTTCCGCGCCAAACAAAGAGGAAAGCTGGTCCAGCAAACCGCATTGGGCGCCGGCGAATTCGTTTTCGGCCCGCTGGCAGAGTCTTGCCAGTTCCAGCGGCGGCGGTTGCGCGCCGGTCAGCGCGGCCAGCGCCAGGGCGGCGGCCAGTTCCAGGGCCGCGGAGCTGGAAAGTCCGGCGCCGCGCGGGATGTCGCCGCTGAAGGTCAGGTCGAAGCCGCCCTGTGTCCCGGCGCCGATGGGGAGGCCATGCGCCACGCCCAGGATATAGTTGGCCCAGGCTTGAGTTGCTTCGCCGGCGGCGGCCGGCGGCGGGCCGGCCACCGGCAGGGCAAATTCCGCCTTTGCCTGTAAATCCATGGCCAACAAGCGCGCTTTCGGTTCCGGCTTGCGGCTGACGGCCGCGCAGATGCCGGCGTCAATGGCGGCGGACAGCGTCAGGCCGCCGTTGTAATCGGTGTGATTGCCCAGGATTTCGACGCGGCCGGGAGCGTAAGCCATGTGTTGCGGCGAGCGGCCGAAATGGGCGGCATGCTGCCGGCAGACCGCATCTGGCAGGCGCGGGTTCATGGCGCGCGGATTTCCCGGAGCACGGCGTCGGTGTGCTGCCGGAGCAGTTCCGGGGTGCGCGCTTCCAGGTTCAACCGCACCAGCGGCTCGGTATTGGATGAGCGCACGTTAAACCACCAGTCGGGAAACGTGACGCTCAAACCGTCCAACTCCAGCATTTTGCCCTGGCGGTATTTTTCCCGCAGGCGCTGGAGCGTTTTGGCCGGATCATGGACCTCGGAGTTGATTTCCGGGCTTTTGGCGTAACGCTGCAGCGGCTGGATCAGTTGCGAAAGCGGCTGGCCGGACTGGCTGACCAGGTTGGCCACCGCCAGCACCGCCAACGCGGCGCTTTCGGTGTAGAAATTA
Source organism: Kiritimatiellia bacterium (assembly GCA_040775225.1). Classification (GTDB taxonomy): domain Bacteria; phylum Verrucomicrobiota; class Kiritimatiellia; order JAAZAB01; family JAAZAB01; genus JAXGPF01. Next base: position 4,519 of record JAXGSX010000006.1, read on the forward strand.
TCACGGAAATAATAATGTCCGGACAGCTCGCCGGCGAAGATGGCCTGGAGTTCGCGCATCTGCTGCTTGATGAAGGCGTGGCCGACCCGGCACATATGAGCCCGGCCGCCGTTTTCTTCGATGACTTCCCTGACGGCCCAACTGCTGCGCAGGTCGTACAGGATGTTGGCGCCCGGTTCGCGCTTGAGCATGGCGGTGGCGATGAGCGCGGCAATCAGGTCCATGGGGACGATCGCGCCTTGCTCATCCACGAAACCGACGCGGTCGGCATCGCCGTCGAAAGCCGCGCCGAAATCGTACCGCCCGCCGCGGATCAGCGCTTGCAGGTCGGCCATGGTTTCCGTCTTCAGGGGATTGGCCTCATGGTGGGGGAAGGTGCCGTCAAACGTGTCGTAAAGCGGAGTGATTTCCAGCAGGCCTGCCAGGGACCGGGCTTCCACGATGCCCATGGCATTGGCGTAATCCACGGCGATCCGGACCGGCTGCCGGAGCGCGGCAAATTTCCGGACATGCGCGGCGTAGTCCGCTTGCACATCGTGGCGGGATACCGAGCCGGAGCGGGCGGCGGAGGGGAACTGCCCGGCGCGCACGAGGCGTTCGATATCCTGGATGCCGGTCTGGCCGCTGATGGGCACCGCCTGGCGCCGGCTGAGCTTGAATCCGTTCCATTCGCCGGGATTGTGCGAGGCGGTGATCATGATGCCGGCGTCAGCGTTCAGGCTGCCGTTGCCGTAATACGACATGGGCGTGGAGCACAGTCCCAGGTCAATGACATCGGCGCCCTGAAGCGTAATTCCCCGGGCCAGGGCGTCAAACAAAGGCTGCGAATGAGGGCGCATGTCGCGTCCGACGACCACCTTGCGGCATTGGAGAAAAGTGACAAATGCCCGGCCGATTTTTTCGGCCATGGCTTCGTCCAAATCCCGGCCGTAAACGCCGCGGATGTCGTATGCCTTGAATATTCCGCTCATTATAACAGCGGCTTAGGCCTGCGCGGCCTTGGCCAGTTCCACGATCTGCGCGAAGCCGGCTTCGTCGTGGATGGCGATTTCCGCCAGCATCTTGCGGTTCAGGCGGATATCCGCCTTGCGCAGGCCCTCGATCAGCCGGCTGTAGGAAATGCCGCAAAGTTTGCATGCGGCATTGACCCGGATGATCCAGAGGCCGCGGTAGTCCCGTTTGCGCTCCTTGCGGTGGATGGTGGCCAGTTGCATGGCGCGGTCAACAGCTTCGGTGGCCTTGCGGAACAGACGGTGGCGGGCGCCGTAAAATCCCCTGGCCTTGGATAAAACCCGTTTGCGGCGAAGCCGGGATGCCGGCGCGTTGGTTGCTCTTGGCATGATGTTCCCCTTTTATTCGACAATCAACTGGATGTTAGAAATCCATGCAGGCATGGACTTAAATCAACTTGCCGAGGCGCTTGGTTTCCATCGAAGCGAGCACCTGGTTCTGGCGCATTTTCCGTTTGCGCTTGCTGGATTTGGATGACAACAGGTGGCTGCGCGCGGCGCCGGTGTGTTTCAATTTGCCCGTAGCTGTTTTACGAAACCGCTTGGCCACTGATTTCTTGGTTTTCATTTTCGGCATAATCAATGCTCCTCGTTCTGGGCTGTCGGCCTGCCCGCAACGGTCTGCAGTCAACAAATAAATTACCCTTATAGCCGTTTACAGCACTGATGTCAACGCTTGTTTGAAAAGTTCAGAGGCATTTTTTCAAAAAAAGCGGATCATTGCGCATGATCCATGTGTCTCATGCCGCGTGCCAACGGATCAGATATCGTAATACAGGGCGAATTCCCATGGATGCGGCCGCAAGTCCAGCGCCATCACCTCGTTTTTCATCTTGTAGTTGATCCAGGTATCCACCACGTCCGGGGTGAAGACGTCGCCTTTCAACAGGTAATCCTTGTCGGCGGCCAGCGCCTTCAGCGCCTCGCGGAGCGAACCGGGGGTTTGCGGCACCCGGGCGGCCTCCTCCGGCGGCAGATCGTAAATGTCTTTGTCCAGCGGCTCGCCGGGATAAATCTTGTTAAGGATGCCGTCCAGCGCCGCCATCAGGATTGCCGACATGGCCAGGTAGGGATTGCAGCTTGGGTCGGGGCACCGGAATTCTATGCGCTTGGCCTTGTCCGACGGCGAATACATCGGCAGACGCACGGCCGCGCTGCGATTACGCCGCGAATAGGCCAGGTTGACCGGGGCCTCGTAGCCCGGCACCAGCCGTTTGTAACTGTTGGTGGTCGGGCTGACAAACGCCAGCAGCGACGGAGCATGCTTCAGGATGCCGCCGATGGCGAACATCGCCATTTCCGACATGCCCGCGTAACCGTCGCCGGCAAACAGGTTCCGGCCGTTTTTCCAGAGCGACATGTGCACATGCATGCCGCTGCCGTTATCGTTGAAAAGCGGCTTGGGCATGAAAGTCGCGGTTTTATTATGGGCCAGGGCGACATTCTTGATGACATATTTGTATTTCAAAAGGTTGTCGGCGATGTTCACCAGGGAATTGTAGCGCATGTCAATTTCGCATTGGCCGCCGGTGGCGACTTCGTGATGCTGGGCTTCAATCGGCACTCCAATGCGTTCCAGGGTCAGCATCATCTCGCTGCGGATGTCCTGCAGGGTGTCGCTGGGCGGCACGGGGAAATAGCCTTCCTTGTAGCGCGTCTTATATCCCAGGTTGGGATTCTCCGCGCGGCCGCTGTTCCATTGGCCTTCGATTGAATCCAGGTGGTAATAGCCCTCGCGCGAATTTTGATCGAACCGGACATCGTCGAAAATAAAAAATTCGGCCTCCGGACCGAAGTAACCCGTGTCGGCAATGCCGGTCCGGCGCAGATACGCTTCGGCCTTGCGGGCAATATTGCGCGGATCGCGGGTGTAGTCTTCGCCGGTGATGGGATCGCAGATGTTGCAGATCATCACCAGGGTTTTGTCTTTGAAAAACGGGTCAATAAACGCCGTTTCGGATTGCGGTTTCACCAGCATGTCGGACTCGTTGATCGCCTGCCAGCCGCGGATGCTGGAGCCGTCGAAGCCCAGCCCCCGCTCGAAAGTACCCTCATCCACCGCCGCCGCCGGCACGGAAAAGTGCTGCCAAAGCCCCGGGAAATCCATGAACCGGAAATCCACCACTTCAATCCGCTCGCGTTTAATCAAACTAACTACATCCGCGGGATGCTTAATACCGTCCATTGTGGCTCCTATATGATTGGTTAATACCTGATTCCCGTAAAACCCGGCCATGCGGCCATCTTGCATGCCTGGCCGGAACAAACCCAAAACTGATTTCTAAATGAGCATTTATCGTGCCAGACATGTCGAAATAATTTTTTTGCAACATGGAATCCTGTCGCGGATTCATGGTTTTTACGACTCCCGAACCGTCAATCCCGCGCCTTGAAATGTGGATCGTGACCCCCGAATATTTTCTGTTGGAGAAATGCCGATGCTTCCGGATAAATACAAATATGTAATATTAAATTGTGTATAATACAAAATTGTCGTTGCAATTCCAGGAAATATCGAAAATGTGCGGAATTAGAAAATTTAGCGATGGTCTTACTGGCGGATCAACTTGGCATAACCGCGTTTGCCGACCTGCAATATGCAGCCGTTGCGGATTTCCACATCTGCCCGCGGATCGGCAATTTTCCGGTCATCGAGGCGGACGGCGCCCTGTTGGACCAGGCGCCGGGCGGCGGCGTTGCTTTCAGCCAGTCCGGCGGCTACGATAAGGGCGGCCACCCAGATGCGGTTGTCTTTGAATTGGTCGTCCGGAAGGGCGACTTCGACAATATTAGTTGGCAGTTGATGTTCGGCAAAAATTCTTTTGAATTCCACCGCGGCGGCGCCGGCTGCCGCCGTTCCGTGGAACTTGGCAACCACGGCCTGGGCCAATTCGTCCTTAAGATCGCGGGGATGCAGTTTTCCCGCGGCCAGGGATTGCTGCCGGCTGGCGGTTTCAGAGGCCGGCCGGCACAGGACCAGTTCAAAATACCGCCACATCAACTCGTCGGGGATGGACATCAATTTGCCGTACATGGTGTCGGGCGGTTCCGTCACCCCGACGTAATTGCCCAGGCTTTTGCTCATTTTGCGGTTGCCGTCCAAACCCTCCAGCAGCGGCAAGGTCAGGACAGCCTGTTGTTCCTTGCCGAACGCCTTTTGCAGGTCGCGTCCGACCAACAGGTTAAACAACTGGTCGGTGCCGCCGATTTCGACGTCGGCGTCAATCATTACGGAGTCATATCCCTGCACCAACGGGTAGAGCAATTCCACCAGCGACACCGGGAAATTCGCCTGCATCCTTTTTTGAAAATCCTCCCGCGCCAGCATATGGGCGACGGTGATCCTGGCGGTCAGGCGCAGGATATCCTCGAATTTCAAGGGCGCGCACCATTCGGAGTTGAACCGGACCTCCGTGCGCCCGGGGTCGAGAATTTTGAAAACCTGTTCCTGGTAACTGCGGGCATTGGCCTGGACTTGTTCCCGGGAGAGAGGCGGGCGCGTTTCCGAACGGCCGGAGGGATCGCCGATCATGCCGGTGAAATCGCCGATAATAAAGACAACCAGGTGTCCCAGATCCTGGAATTCGCGCAGTTTGTTCAAACCCACCACATGCCCCAGATGGATATCCGGCGCGGATGGGTCGGCCCCGTATTTCACGCGCAAGGGGCGTCCGGCGGCACGGGCCTGCTCGAGTTTGCGGCGCAACTCGTCGCGTGAGACCAAGTCCACCGCCCGGGCCGTGATGACGTCCAGTTGTTGATCAATATCCATGGGGGCGGCGGACAGGATTCCCGGCGCCCGACAACAGCCGCGCTGGCTGCCCGTTGACGCGGCGGCGGCGCCGGGCGGAGACTACTGCTTGTTTTCGCCGGAGGTCTCGCTCTGGGCTTCCTGATCCGGTTTCTTTTTGCCTTCGCCCGGCCGCCATTCCTCGCCGGCCGACAGACCGAAGGCCTCGTTGAAGGCGCCGGCCAGGTCCACCAGGTCTTCGCCCGGCCGCAATCCGGTCAGCATGTCTTCCTGAACCACAAAGTCTTCATCGGGCAAGGCGGCGGCCCTGATGCTCAACCCGATGCGCCGTTCCGCCTGGTCGATTTTCACGACACGCGCGGTGATTTCCTGGCCGACTTTCAGGACATCGCGCACTTTTTCAACATGCTCGTCGCCGATTTGAGAAATATGCACCAGGCCGTCAATGCCGTCTTCCAGGCCGACGAAGGCCCCGAAGGACGCCAGCTTGGTGACTTTGCCGGTCACCAACTGCCCGATCTTGTAATTCGCGGCGATGGAAGACCACGGGTCTTCCTGGGCTTGTTTCAGGCCCAGGCTGATACGCTGGTTCTCAGGGGAGACTTCCAGGATGACCACGTCCACTTTGTCGCCCTTCTTGAGCACATCGGAGGGATGGTTAACCTTGCGCGTCCAAGACATGTCGGAAACATGGATCATGCCGTCAATGCCTTCTTCCAGTTCCACAAAAGCGCCGTAGGATGTGAAATTGCGCACCGTGCCGGAAACCCGCGCGCCAACCGGGTAGCGGTCGCGCACCAGTTCCCAGGGATTCTGCGTGGTCTGTCGGATGCCCAGCGATATTTTCTGGTCCGTGGAGTTGATATTCAGCACCACGGCGTCCACTTCTTGGCCTAGGCTGAGCACGTCCGATGCGCGGTTGACCCGCTGGACCCAGGAAATCTCGGAGACATGCACCAGCCCTTCAACGCCCGCCTCGATTTCAATGAAAGCACCGTAGGGCACCAGGTTGACCACCTTGCCGTGGATGCGGGTGCCCGCGGGATATTTCTGCTCGATGTTGTCCCAGGGATTAGGCAGCTTCTGCTTCAATCCCAGCGAAACCCGCTCTTTTTCGAAATCAATGTCCAGGATCATCACTTCAATATTGTCGCCGACCTTGACCACCTTGGAGGGATGGCTGACGCGGCCCCAGCTCATGTCGGTGATGTGCAGCAGGCCGTCCAGTCCGCCCAGGTCAATGAAGGCGCCGAAATCGGTGATGTTCTTGACAACGCCCGCGCGCAATTGTCCGATTTTGATCTCCGACATCAGCTGGCGTTTCTTTTCCCGGCGTCGCTGCTCGATCAATTCCCGGCGCGAAAGGACTATGTTGCGCCGATCCCGGTCGATTTTCATGACCTTGAATTCGAAGCGCTTGCCCATGTAGTCGTCCATGTTGCGCACAGGCATGACGTCAATCTGCGAACCGGGCAGAAACCCTTTCACCCCGCCGATATCCACGATCATGCCGCCCTTGATCCGGCTCTTGATTTCGCCTTCCAGCACGCTGCCTTCGCTGCTGGAGGAGAGGACGTTGTCCCACATGCGCTGCTGTTCGGCCTTGGTTTTGCTGAGCACCACCTTGCCGTCTTCGTCTTCCAGTTGCTCCAGCAATACTTCCACCTCGTCGCCGGGCTTGACTTCGGGCATGTCCTGGAATTCTTCGCGGCCGACGGCGCCTTCGGATTTGTAGCCGATATCCACCAGCACTTCGTTGGAGCGGACTTCCGCCACGCGACCCTTGACGATGGAGCCGGCGGTGAAATTCTTCAGGGTGTCTTCGTAAAGCTTGGCCAGCGCTTCCTGCTTGTCGCCGCCGAATTGATCGAGATCGAAGTTAATGCGGGTTTTGGTGGGGGTTGCGGTTGCCGATTCCATGTTGGTTTGCTTTGTTTGGTTTGCGGGCTTGGTTGATAATTCTTAAATTCCAGGCGGAAACAGCCCGATAATTTCCGGCTAAACTCCAAAACATGCCATTTTCAGGCGCAAATGGCAAGCTAAAAAACATTTATGTCGTTTTTTCTGATTTTGCAGGCCGGCGGCGGGCGGATTCATGTCCCGCGCCGCGGCGGGAGGGGCTGCTTGACGCCCGCTTCGTTCAGGCGCACGAAGGTGATGGCGGTGCTGAAAATATGGCGTTCGGGCCGGTCGTCCGCCGCGACTTCAAACACATCCACGCTGTAGGAGGTTGAAGTTGTTCCGGTGCGGACATGGGCGGAGCGGAACCGCAGGATGCCGCCATTCTCGACGCGTTGCCGGAAGACAATCCGGTCCATGGCAATGGTCACCAGGACGCACCCGGGAAAGTCCAGCGAGGCGGCAATCCAGGCGAATTCATCCACCCACTTCAAGAGCGCCCCGCCGAAAAGGTATCCCTGGTGGTTCAAATGTTCCGGCCGCACGATGACGTAATTATCCATGCCGCGTACTATAAAGCACGCCGGCGCGGCGAGGCAAGCAATACTTGAAGTCCAGCCGATTAATTATCTTGACTCGCTCCGCATGCCGGATATCGTTGCAGGTTGTGTCTTCAAGCGTTGCCTGGCGTTCAGCGGCTGATGAAATTCCGGTGCAGGAAAGACAATATGAACCGAAAATTTTACCTGGACCTGGCGGCGGCGGGTAAGGCTTTTCCCATCGGTGTGGATTTGCTTTTGCATGAACATGCCGATCACGAGGCCATCCTGCTGGATGGCCGGCGGCTGGGCGCGGTTGTCGGGGAGGCGGCGCGGCGTTACGATACGCCACTGGCGATCCCCTACATGGACTTGCGCCTGGAAAAGGATTTTCTGCTGGAGCAGGCCGGCCTCCCGGCCGGCCGGCGCGAAACGCACTGTTTTGACGCGCCGCTGCCGGACCAGCAGGCCGCGGCGCTGGCCGCCGCGCTGAACACCCATGCGCTATCGCCCCGGATGCAGGCCTGCTGCGATGCCGTGCGTTATATTGCCGGGTGTCCGGACTTGGTGCCCGTGGGCATGTGTGTGGGGCCATTCACGCTGATGACCAAATTGATCGAAAACCCGATCGTGCCGATTTACCTGATGGGCGGCGGCCTGGCCGCCGCGGACGATCCCCTGGTGGCGCTGGTGGAGCAGATGCTGGAGTTGGCGCGGACGGCGGTGCTGCGGTACATGGGCGCCCAGTTGGATGCCGGCGCGCGCGCGCTGTTGATCATCGAGCCGTCCATCAACAGCATTTATATTTCACCCAGGCAATTGGAATCGGCGCCGGAATTGTTCGAGCGCCTGGCCATCGCCAATTTGCGGCGCATCCGGGATGTGCTGCGCGCGCGCGACGCCGATCTGATCCTCCACGATTGCGGCGCATTAACCGACGCCATGGTGCAGGAATTCGGCCGGCTGGATCCGGCCATCTTGAGCCTGGGCAGTTCGCGGCGATTGTGGGAAGACGCGCGGCTGACGCCCAAGACGACGGTGCTGTACGGCAATTTGCCTTCCAAGCATTTTTATTCCGACGAGACGATCACCTGCGCGCAGGTGGCGGAGTTGGCGCGGGAATTGCGCCGGCGGATGCGGGCGGCGGAGCATCCCTTCATCCTGGGCACGGAATGCGATGTCCTGCATGTGCCGGGCGCCGCCGCCCGTATTCGCGCCAAGGTGGATGCAGGGATGGGCGCCGGCGGGCGCGGATGCGGAGGATGAATCCTGGCAGTGAATGGCCCGACGCAAAGGTTATCGGGAGGATATTATCATGAGCTGGTTTGTGCGGGAAAAAGCAGAGATTGCGCGTGATGAAATGCTGGGTCTGGCGGAACGCGCCGCCGCGGAAGCGTTGCGTCGGATTTGCCCCAATCCGAAGCGCGTTTTGCTGCTGCCGCCGGACATTACCCGCGCGCATTGCGGCGCCGGATGGATTACCAACCGGTTTTACCATATTTTCGCCGAAACGGCGGAAGTGCACCTGATCCCGACGCTGGGGCAGCATGTTCCGCATACCCCGGAGCAGAATGCCTGGATGTTTGGCGATATCCCCGAAGAACGCATCCACGCCCATGACTGGCGCGCCGGGTCGAAAATCATCGGCGAAGTCCCGGCGGCATTCGTCAAGGATGTTTCCCACGGCAAGGCCGATTGGCCGATCCCGGTATCGCTCAACCGGACGCTGCTGGAAGGGGAGTGGGACTTGGTCGTCAATATCGGGCATATCGTGCCGCATGAGGTGTTGGGTTTCGCCAACCACAATAAAAACTACTTTATCGGTCTGGGCGGCAAGGACATGATCTGCGCTTCGCATATCATGGCGGCATGCTGCGGTATTGAAAACAACCTGGGCCGGATCACCACTCCCCTGCGCGCCTGCTACAATAAAGCCGAGGCGGATTATCTCGGCCATTTGCCCGACATGTTTTTCCAGGTGGTCATGGCCTACGATTCAGAGGGACGTTTGAACCACACCGGCGTGTATGTCGGCGATGACGTGGAAACCTATTTGCGCGGCGCGCAGGCATCGCGGGAACAGAACATCACCGTGACGCCGCCCTTGCAAAAGGTGGTGGCCGTGATGCAGGGCGACGAGTTCCACAGCACCTGGGTGGCCAATAAGGCTATTTACCGCACCCGCATGGCCATGGCCGATGGCGGGGAGCTGCTCATCATCGCGCCGGGATTGAAACGGTTCGGCGAGCAGCCGGATGTGGACGCCCTGATCCGCCGGTACGGCTACCGCGGCACGCCGCGCATTATGCAATTATGGAAAACCGAGCCGGTGCTGCAGGACTTGACCCACGGCACCGCCCACCTCATTCACGGCTCGTCCGAGGGCCGGTTCAAAATCACCTACGCGCCGGGACACCTGACCGCCGATGAAATCCATGGCGTGGGGTATGAATATCTTGACCTGGCCGCGGCGCAAAAGCGTTACGATCCCGATCGGATGAAATACGGCTTCAACACGATGCCGGACGGCGAGACGGTGTATTACATTGCCACGCCCTCGGCGGGATTGTGGAGCACGCGCGAACGCCTGGATGCAACGTAAACTGATATGCACTCGGCGATGTCATGGCGGAGTTGGATGAATTGCCGGCGCACGTGTGCGGCATGGCGGGCCGCGGCCTTGGTGGTTTTATGCCTGGCATCCTGCCGGCCGGCATCGCCGCCCCGCGCCCGCGCGGCGCCGGAGCAGGCGCCCCGCCGTATCATATCGCTTTCGCCCGCCATCACGGAAATCCTGTTTGCCATCGGCTGCGGCGGGCAGGTGGTTGGCGTCACCTCGTTTTGCAAGCACCCGCCGGCGGCCGCGCGGTTGCCGAAAGTCGGCGGATTTTACGACACCAATTACGAATTAGTGCTGTCGCTCCAGCCGGACCTGGTGCTGCACGCCATCGAGCATGAAGCGGCGGCGCAAAACCTGCAGGCGCTGGGGTTGGAATGCCGGGCGTTATCGCTCCTGTCGTTGCCGGATATCATGGCGTCCATCCGCCGGGCGGGTGAACTGTGCCATGCCGCGGCGCCGGCGGAAGCGCTGGCGGATGACCTCCAGGCGCGGATGGATGCCGTCCGCGCCCGGATTCCCGCCGGCGCGCCCGCGCCGGCGGTCCTGGTTTGCATCGGCCGCAACATGGGCACGGGCGGGCTGGCGGATGTGTATCTGGCCGGGCCGGGCACAATTTACGGCGAAATGCTGCAATTGCTCGGGGCGCGCAATGTCTATCAAGGACGCCTGGCTTACGCCCAGGTCGGGCGGGAGGGCATTTTACGGATGAACCCGGGCGTGATTGTTGACTTGGCGCCGGATTTGGATGTTTCCAATGCCGCCGCCCGGGCGCGCTTGCTGGCGGATTGGAACCAGTTGACCTCCGTGGATGCCGTCAGGCAACAACGGATATACGTATTGGATGGCGATTATGTCTGCATCCCAGGCCCGCGCATTGCCCGGACCCTGGCGGATTTGGCGGCGGCAATCTATCCCGACGCCGCGCCGGAGGAGGCGCCATGACCGCGCCCCTGCTGCAAATACGCGGCTTGGACCTGCGGATTGACGGCAAGGATATCCTGCGTGGGATTGACCTCGATGTCTGGCCGGGCGAATTCCTGGCGCTGGTCGGTCCGAATGGCGCCGGCAAAACCAGCCTGATCAAATGCCTGGCTGGCCTGCATCGCGCCTGGCGCGGCGAGATCGTCCTGGCGGGCCGGAATTTGCGCCGGTACAGCCGTCGCGCGCTGGCCTGCCGGATCAGCTGCGTTTCCCAGACGGAAGAGTCGGACATCCCGTTCACCTGCCTGGAATTCGTTTTGATGTCGCGCTATCCGCATTTATCGCCGTTCACCACCTTGCGCGGGGCCGACCGCGAATTGGCCGCGCAATCCCTGGCATTGACTGGCATGGAGCATCTGCGCGACCGTCGTCTGGACACGCTCAGCGGCGGCGAACGCCGGATGGTGATGATTGCCGCCGCGCTGGCGCAAGGCGCGGAGCTGATGCTGCTGGACGAGCCCACGGCCTTCCTGGACTACCAACATCAGCGCCAGGTATTGCAACTGCTGGGCGATTTAAACCGCCGGCGGGGGTTGACGGTGATTGCCGCGCTGCATGACATCAATGCCGCCTGCCGCTGGAGCGCCCGGGTGGCCGCATTGCGGGGCGGCCGGCTGGTGTCCTGCACGCCGCCGGCTGATTTGCTTCAGCCGGAGGCATTGCGCGCGGTTTACGATGCCCCGTTCGCTTTTGCCCGGATGCCGGACGGCCGGCCGCTGGCCGTGGTGGAGGATGTTTCGTGAAACCGATGTCCCGCCTGTGGATCCTGATCTTGCTGGGGCTGATGGCGGCCTTCGTCATCTGCGTGGCGCCCATGCTGGGCATGGATTTCATTCCGCTGCATACGTTGCTGACCGCGCCGGATAGTCTGGCGGCGTCGGTGCTACGCGATATCCGTCTGTCGCGCGTCTTGACCGCCTTCTGCGTCGGCAGCGCTCTGGCATTGAGCGGGGCCGCGTTTCAAAGCATGTTCCGCAATCCGCTGGCCACGCCGTTCACCTTGGGGGTTGCATCCGGCGCGGCGTTCGGCAGCGCCATGTATATCCGGCTCGGATCGAAAATTCTGCCGGCCGGCGTGAATGGCGTTGCGCTGGCCGCCTTCGCCGGCAGCCTGCTGGCGATCGGGTTGGTCTACGGACTGACCCGGCTGCGGCGCGGTTTTTCAACAGCCACGTTGCTGCTGGCGGGGGTGGCGGTGAGTTTTTTCTTTTCCAGCCTGATAATTTTCGTCCAATACATCAGCGGCTTGGGCCATTCCTTCCGGATCATGCGGTGGATGATGGGGTCGGTCGAAACCGCCGGCTTTGCGCCGGTGCTGGGCTTGTTGCCGTTTGTCCTGCCGGGAGCGGCCATCCTGTTCCTGCTCTGCCGGGAATTAAATCTGCTGGCGCTGGGCGACGACTTGGCCGCCAGCCGCGGGGTGGATGTGAACCGCGTGAAACAATTGGTGTTTTTTGCCGCCTCGCTCATGGTCGGCGGAGTGGTGGCAGTATGCGGGCCGATCGGGTTTGTAGGAATGATGGCGCCGCATGCCTGCCGGATGCTGCTGGGGCATGATCACCGGTTCCTGCTGCCGGGGGCCTTGCTGGCCGGCGGCATCTTCCTGGTGGTTTGCGATACGGTGGCGCGTACCATGGCGGCGCCGCTGGAAATCCCCGTAGGCGTGATCACGGCACTGCTGGGCGGACCGTTTTTCCTGTGGATCATGCTGACCCGGTCCGACCGCGCGGGCAGGTAGGGTTTCGGCAGGCGCCCGCGCTTCCGGGCGCCTGCCTTTTACCGACATTACTCGAAGTCCATGCCAAGCAGCGCCTGCCCCGGCGCTGGGTTCAACACCAGCCGGTAGCCGGCCGGCGTTTCCGCGTCCGTCAATTCCATGACGATGCTCATGCCGCCGTCGCCGGCCTGCGCGAGCAGCAGGTGACCCGCCAGGCCGCGGACAATCCAGCCGGGTATGGATTCGGCGACAATCGTATAGCCGGCAAGATGGCCGGCGCCGTCAAGTTGCGCAATCGCGGCCGCGCCGCCGTCGCCGGCCTGCGCGAGCAGGCGATTGCCGTCCAGGTCCCGCGCGATCCACCCCGGAATTTCGCCGGCCACCATGCTGAAATTGCCCAGTGAGTAGCCGGGGCCGAGTTCCTGGATGCCCACCATGCCGCCGTCGCCGGCCTGCGCCAGAATCCGGTTACCGTCCAGCGCGCGCACAATCCAGCCCGGCACGGCATTGGCCAGCATCACGATGTTGGCGGGCTGGCTGTTGGCATCGAGTTCGACGATGGCGACCGCGCCGCCGTCGCCGGCCTGCGCGAGCAGGCGATTGCCGTCAATGCCGCGGACTACCCAGCCGGGCGCGCTGTCCGCCACCGTGGCCAGGCGCAGGGCTTGGCCCTGGTCGTTCAGCCCGATGAGCGTCAAGGCGCCGCCCTGGCCGGCCTGGGCGATCAGGCGCAACGTTTGCGCGGCGTTGATGGAAAAGACGCCCTCCGCCGTGCTGGCGTAGATTGCGCCGCCGCGCAGACGCACGGTTTCCAGGCGCTCGTCCGCGCGGGCCACCACCTCGTAACCGATAAACACGCCGTTCAGGATCAGTAACCGGTGCAATTCGCTGGGCGCGGCAAAGGAAGTGGCGGCGGCCAGAACGTGTCCGTCGGGATCGGCCTGGATGCCGGTGCTGCCGTCACCGGACGCCAGCACGGACCAGATGTGGCCGTCGGGCTGCAAGGGCGCGCCGGCCGGATCGGCCAGGGCGGCGGCGACTTCCGCCGCGCTCCAACGGTACACCGCCGAGCCGGCGGTGTTGTAGCCTTCCGCGTAATACAGGTTGCCGGCGGCGTCGAAGGCCAGCGGGCCGCTGGACTGTCCGATGCTGCCGAGGTTGACCGGCGGGTTGTTGACCAGGTCGCCGTTAGCGTCCAGCGCGCTATGGTAAATTGCCGCATTGGCGCCGCCGGCGGCCCAGAAGTCGCTGCCATCGCGCGTTTCCAGGCCCCAGAGGTCGGTGGCAAGGTCCAGGTTGGTTGGCGCTTCGGCGCTTGCCGGATTATACCGGAAATAATTGTAATTCCATTGCTCGTAATTGCCGCCATCGTTGAAATAGATCATCCCGCCGATAGCGGTAACACGCGAGCCGGAAAATACATTAGTGTCCTGATGCAAAATTTCCGGCGCGGCGCCGCCGGAACGATAAACGGCAAATCCCAGGTCCCAAACCGGACTGCGGGTCGAGTAGTAAAGGTTGCTGCTGTCATCCCAGTCAAACGAAACGATAGCGGCGTCAGGGTGGGGGTTGGTGTAATAAGGCGCCGACTGGTATCCTGTTCCGGCCACAAACGCGGCGCAAACCAGGCCGGCTTGCGCGGCTATGCCCATGCTGATGAACTGCTTGATCGTGTGCTTCATTTTTTACAATTTTCCTGCTGTGCTGCGGATTGCGGATATGAAATTTTAACTGCATTGCCTGCGGTTTGTCTCTTGTCCTGCGTTCCCTCCTGCTTGGCCATGTTTTTATAATTTGTGCGGTGAATCAATCCGCGGTTATCCTGTCCAACCAGATCGCCGCCGCGGCGTCCAGGTCAAACCCGGATTTCGTGTCGCCGCGTGTGGCGGCCGACATTTCCTCGGTGTGATAAATCAGATCGCCGTCGGTATCCGCCAGCCAGCGGTTGCCGGTGGATTGAATACGCACAAAGCGAATCCAATCCATATCCAGCAACCCGATATCAAAAGAATCGCCGCCCGAGACGGCGGGGTCCGCGGGATCCGGGTCCAGGCCGTTGCTCATTACGGGGTTGACGCCGGCGAAACCGGTGTGGTAGCAATAGGGATGGCGCAAGTTGAGTTGGCCGGTTGCCGGATCGTACCGCGGGGAAAAATCGGCCGGGAACTGGCGCCAGGTCAGTCCATCCTGGCTGACGGACACCAGGGCCGGCTCCATGAACCGGGTAGTCGGATCGAGCGCGCCGCCCGCGCCGCTGACATAGAACACGTTTTCAAAGATGGTGAAATCGTCGCCCGGCCCGTTCCACACGGCATTGTCGGCAAATTCCAGCGTAATGACTCCGCCATACGGGGGGGAGGCGCCGCCGTCATCGTTGCCGGCGGCGCCCAGGGAGACAATATCCGCGGAGCCGCGCGCCAATCCCGCGCCGCGGGGCGCGCCCAGAACGATTCCCGGCATCTTATCCGCCCCGAAGGCGTTGGGGTGCAGCAATTTCGCGTCCGCCACATGATCCGCGAACGGCTCGGCGTCAGGCGGCAGGCTGACTTGCAGCATGGGCGGCGCCGCCCCGGTGACCGCCAGGCCTTGTTCTTCGAGAAATGCGGCATAATAGTAAATGCCGGAAACTATATCCCCGTCCAGGAACTCTTCGCCGCTGCCGTAATAAATCGTTATGCCGTCGGACGGACTCAGGGGCGGGGCCGCGGAACTTCGGACAATCCGGGCCGCGGCGTCATCGCTGTGGTCCGGCAATTTCCATTTCAATGCTACGCGGGTGCGGCTCAAGAAGGCTGTGAAATCGGATATCCGCCCCGGCTCGGCCGGCAAGACCTGCAGGTCGAATTGCGCGATGTCGGATTGGCCTGCGGCATCCTGCACTCCAATGACGATGGCATAAGTGCCGGCTGCTTCCGGTTCGCCTGTGAAAGCGCCGTCGGCGGCGAAATGGAGCCCGGGCGGCAATGTGCCGGCAATACTCCAGGTGTACGGGGCAATACCGCCCGCCGCCTGAAAAGCGAATGCGAAAGGCTGCCCCTGGCGGATGGGTGAAGCGGGCACGTCCAGAATGTCGGGAGCGGTGCGGATGCGCAGGGTGAATTCAGCGGCAACGGTTTGTTGGGCATCCTGCAGCCAGATTTTAAGCGGGATATCGGTTGGCGGAGCGTTGCTGTCAATTTCGCCGAAAATTTCACCGGTCAGTTGATCAAAGGCGAACACTCCCCATGCCGTCAGACCGCCTTCGGCAATCCAGGTGTAAGGCGGCATGCCGCCGTAAGCTTCCAATTGGCAGCGGTAATACTCCCCGGGCGCGGCGGCGGGGAGAGTTTGCGTCAGGATGGTAAGCGGATTTTCCGGTTGGATGATGAGCGCGTACTCCGCCATGTCGCCGGCGCCCCGGCTGTCGGTCACTTCCAGGCGGAAGACCGCCGTTACCGGTACGTCCGGCATGCCGGTTAACCGGCCGGAACCCGTGTCGAGGGCAAAATCCGGGGGCAGCGTGCCGGAGACGATTTTCCATTGGTAAGGCGGTTGACCGCTGGCAGCCGTGAATTGCGCGGAGTAGGGTTCATGCACCCGGCCCTGCGGCAGGGAACCGGTGGTTATGTAAACCAGGTTAGTGCCTCCGCCGATCGTGGGGATCCATTTGCCGCCCCGCCGGATGGCGCCAAACCGTTCCCGGATGTATGCTTCCTTGTCTTGTCCGGCTGCCGCCTGTCCGCCGCCTTTCGCCTGCAGTTGAAATAACGCTCCATCCGCCAGGCTGGCTTGCATGGCTTCGACGGTGGAGTCGGTTGCGGATGCGGCCGGGCTGACGGCGGCGCCGGCATGCTCCGGAGCATTCGGGCCGGCTGCGGCGCTGGGGGGCGCAGGATCGGTATGGCGAATATCGGCGGCGCAAGGCGGCTTATGCGCCGGCAAATCCGTTCCCGTGCCGGCGCTGTTTCCGGGGCTGACCGTAAACAAACAGGCGCAACCCATCAAGCCGGCGATTCCGGCCATGCCGGCCAGATAAATTTTAATTGTCCGCTTTTCCGCGGCGCACATAAAAAAACCTCCAGGCTCCCGTGAAAGAGTCTGAAGGCATTGTGAACACTGCGCGCCCGTCATTCTCCTTTCATGCGAAGGAGCCGCGGCGATATCAACCGCCGCACAACAGAAAGCAAAACAACGTCTCCTGACTTCCGGCTTCCAACCTAATCCTTCGCCTTCCCCTGCGAATCAACCCAGGGTGGCAAATGAAGTTTCGCCGCGTCATCCCGAATGCCGAAGGCATATCGCGGGATAAGCGGTCACTCGTCCCGAGCGCGCAAACTCATCGGGATTGCGTGATAGCCGGTCACAGTGGCGCGACCGTATCCGATTTTCACGGATTTCCGTTTGTTTTACACCAAAAATACTGCCAAAGAACAATGCTGCTTAATATGGGGCGGATATAAAACCAAGCCGGCAAATTTGTCAAGCAAATTTTTAAAAAAATTGAATAATTTCAAAAACACGAACCCTGGCGTTCAGCGGGAGCGCGCATCGAACGGCAACTCCAGCAACGAGCAAACTGTCGCAGGACGTCATGCATCCTGACGGTATAGCCAATAGTAACAAAAAAGCTACTGTGTTTTGATTGATGGTAGCATATATAATACTGTATCCAGGGAATGCAGCGATGCAAGTTGTTGATGTATGTTTTTGCGGGAAAAGTATTAACAATAGATCAAGCGGTTTTAAATATTTTGGCACGATTGTTGCATTATAAAGGAGCGTGCAACTTGGATTAACAATTTGGAATGGGAGGATTTCTCCGGTGCTGGATGTGGCTCGACGGTTGTTGATGGTGGAAGTAGAGGATGGCAGGCTGGCGGACAGGCGGGAAGAAAATTTGCCGGGCACCTTGCCGCTGGCGCAGGCTGAACGGCTGGCGGAATTGGGGCCGCAGATTTTGGTTTGCGGGGCTGTTTCGCAGGCCATGTATGTTTTGCTGACGCAATTGCCGATGCAAGTAGTGCCGTTTGTGGCCGGCGAAACAGAAACGGTGATTCAGGCCTGGCTGTCTGGGACGCTGGCCGGGCCGAGGCTGGCCATGCCGGGATGTTGCCGCCGGGGACGGCGCCGGTATCTGGGAGGACCGGCGTGGGCCGGCTCCGGTCGAGGCAGATTCAATCGGCATGCCAGTTATTAGCTGAACCGCGTTGAATATTGGTTGATGATCAATCTAAGCAAGGAGTGCATTACAATGAAAATAGCAATACCGGCGGCGGGCAATGATGTTAATGGCAGCTTGGATCCCCGTTTCGGGCGCGCCAGATATTTTCTGGTGGCGGATACGGAAACGGGCGCTGTGGAGGCGCATGACAATACGCAGAATCTGAATGCGGCGCAGGGTGCGGGCATTCAAGCCGCTCAAAATGTGGTTAACCTGGGAGTGGCAGCGGTGATTTCCGGCAATGTCGGCCCCAAGGCTTTTCAGGTGTTGAACGCCGCCGGCGTCAAGGTTTACCTGTGCGAGCGCGCCACGGTGTCCGAGGCCATCCGGCGATTCAAGGCGGGCGAGTTGAAGGAAGTTGACGCCGCCAATGTAGCGGGGCACTGGATGTGAGTTGGGCGGGAAAAGTAACACAATAGAAGTAAATCAGTGAAAGGAGGTAGTTATGCCTGCAGGAGATGGAACTGGACCGATGGGAATGGGGCCGATGACCGGCCGTGCGGCCGGCTATTGCGCCGGCAATGGAATGCCCGGTTACATGAACCCCGCGCCCGGACGCGGTTTCGGCATGGGTTATGGCCGCGGCGGCGGATTCTGGGGTCGCGACGGCGGCCGCGGGTTCCGTAACCGCTATTACGCCACCGGGTTGACCGGCTGGCAGCGCGGCGCTTATGGCGTTCCCGCTTGGGGCGCATTCCCGGCCGTGCCTTACGGGACCGCTCCCACCCGCGATCAGCAGCTTGACGCCATGAAAGGCCAAGCGTCGTATTTCGAAGATGCCTTGAAAGATCTTCGGAAACGCATGGAAGAACTGGAAGCGGAAAAGGCGGACAAGTAAAACCACGCCGCGCGCCATGTTGTTAACACGGCGCGCGGCCCACCGAAAGCGAGGTGTTTATGCCCAGGGGAGATGGAACTGGACCGATGGGCGGCGGACCCGGCACCGGCCGGGGCCAAGGCATGGGCGGCGGCATGGGCGGCGGAATGGGAGCCGGCATGGGCGGTGGAACCGGCCGCGGGCGCATGGGCGGATTCGGTCTCGGCGCCGGCGGTAATTGCGTTTGCCCGAAGTGCGGCAAAACCGTGCCGCATGCACGCGGTGCGCCTTGCACTCAACTGCAGTGCCCGGCCTGCGGGACGGCGATGACTCGCGCGCAATGACGCGAGCCGCAAACCAGGCATGCTATCGCCCACTCCGTCGTTGTGGCTTGAATTCGGTTCGAAAAGAACGGCGGCGATCTGGCCCCATCTGCCGCCCACTGACGGGCGTCCCTGCGGGCGGGCTTCCCGGAAGCTGGGCAACCGCGAGGTTAGCCCCGCTCCCTGAGCGCCCGCATCTGGGGCAAGCTTGCCTTGTCTTTTCGAATCCCTGCGGGCGCCCGAATTCAAACCACGCATGCCCCCCATGCTTCGCGCAGCGCTACGCATAAAAATTGCCTTTAATTTTCAACATAGAAAGCCAAAATGATTTTAGCGATTGCCAGCGGTAAAGGCGGAACCGGCAAGACAACTTTTGCAGTCAATCTAGCTTATGCGCTTGCCCAGCGGGGAGACCGGGTAAGGCTTTTGGATTGCGATGTCGAGGAGCCCAACGACCATTTGTTCGTCCGGCCGGAATTCACCGCACGGCATCCGGTCATGGCGCCGAAACCGGTCTGGGATTCATCCAAATGCGATGCCTGCGGCAAATGCGCCGCCGCCTGCAATTATAATGCGATTGCGGTAGTCAAAGACAAGGTGCTTATTTTCAACGAACTCTGCCATTCCTGCGGGGTGTGCTCTTTTGTCTGTCCCCGGGGCGCCTTGTCGGAACGGGATGCTGAAATCGGCGAAGTGGAATCAGCTTTGGACCGCCAGCCGTTTGGTTTTGCGCATGGAAAGTTGAAAATCGGCGAGGCGCTGGCGCCCAACGTCGTCCGCGCGGTCAAAGCACTGATTGATCCAGAGTCAATCAACGTCCTGGACGCCGCGCCGGGCACGGCCTGCCCGGTGGTGGCGGCCGTCGGCGGCGCGGATTGCGTTTTGCTGGTGACTGAACCCACGCCGTTCGGGTTGAATGATTTGAAGCTTGCGGTGGGCCTGACCTTGAAACTGGGTGTGCCTACCGGCATTATTGTCAATCGGTCGGACGGCGAGGATGCCATCATCGCCGATTATGCACGGCGGGTAGGCCTGCCCATCGCGGGACGCATTCCGTTTAAAAGGGAATACGCCGAAACATATTCCGGCGGCGGTATCCTGGTTGAATCATTCCCGGAATTACGCGCGAATCTGCTGCAGATTTTCGATAGCCTGGCCGCCGCCAAACCGCCGGCGCCGGTGGAAGAACCGTTCGAAGTCCTGCAGGGCAACCCGCCGCCTTTGCCCAAGGGCAATGCGGATGATTACCGGGAGATTACCGTCATCAGCGGCAAGGGCGGCACGGGTAAAACCACCGTGGTGGCTTCCCTGGCGCAGATGGCGCAGGATAAAATTCTGGCCGACAACGATGTGGATGCCGCCGATTTGCATCTGCTGCTGACCCCGGTGGTGCGCGAACAGCACGATTTTGTCGGCGGAGCCAAGGCGGAGATTATCTCGGACAAGTGCATCGGCTGCGGCAAATGCGCGCAAGCTTGCCATTTTAACGCGATCTTTTTTGACGGCCCGGCCAATGATATTGTCGGCTTGACGTGCCGCATTGATCCCCTGGCTTGCGAAGGGTGCGGACTGTGCCCCATGGTTTGTCCGGTGGAGGCCATCCGCAAAACGCCGAATGTCACCGGGAAATGGTATATTTCCAGCACGGATTTCGGTCCCATGGTCCACGCCCGCCTGGGCATAGCCGAGGAAAATTCCGGGCGGCTGGTGGCGCAGGTGCGTCGGCGCGCCGCGCAACTGGCGGGGGAGTTAAAGCAAAGCCTGATCCTGGGCGACGGCCCCCCCGGCACCGGATGTCCGGTCATCGCCTCGGTTTCCGGCGCCGACCTGGTGTTGATTGTTACTGAACCGACGGTTTCCGGCGTGCATGACATGGAGCGGGTGCTGAAGCTGACGCGGCACTTCCGGGTTCCGGCGGCAGTGGTGATCAACAAGGCGGACTTGAACGCGGAACAGGCCGGCCGCATTGAAAAAATTGCCCGGGAACACCGCGCGCGGGTGATCGGCCGCATACCATTCGACCGCGCGGTCAACGACGCTTTGATGGCCGGCAAAACCGTCATTGCCCACGGTCCCAGTTCTGCCGCCGAAGCTTTGCGCGGCGTGTGGCGGCAATTGCAGGTTGAACTGGCGGCGTTAAGCGGTGGCTGATAAACGGCGATCCGTGCCGGGCGTATGCATGGCGGAACGCACCCGGCGGCCGGCCGGCTTTTAAAGATGACGATTGGCAAAATATGACTAAGAGCATGGCGCAGGATGACCCGTATTTCGGAAGGATGAACGACCCGGTGGCTTCCGCTTCGCTTACGGGGCCGTGCGGCGACACGATGGAATTTTATCTGGTGGTCCGCAACGATCTCATTGAAGAAGTAAAATATTACACCATGGGATGCGGCAACACCGTGAATTGCGGCCGCGCCGTAGCCCGCCGGGCGCAGGGGCGGAAAATAACCGACGCACTTTCGATCAGCGCCGGGGAGATTATCCGTTCGGGCGAATGCGAACCGGCGGAAGGGCGGCATTGCGCGATCCTGGCCGTCAGCGCGCTGTACCGCGCGATCGCGGATTACCTGCTGGCGCCGTGAAGCATATTTTGCCGGCACAAGGAGGTTCGATGTCAACATTCCAACAAATCATATACAAGCCCATCGGGACGATTTTCAGCGGACATCTGGTTGAGGATCATACACCCATCCAGCCGGTTTTTGCGAGGGATTGCCCCGGCCGCGCGGTAATTTTTCCGGAATACGCCGAAGGTTTGCGTGATTTGGACGGGTTTTCGCATGTTTATTTGCTTTATCATTTCCATCGGGTTGACGCGGTCAGGCTGACAGTCAAGCCTTTTCTGCAGGATCAACCCCGGGGCTTGTTCGCCACCCGTGCGCCCTGCCGGCCCAATCCGATCGGTTTAAGCGTCGTGCGGCTTTTGAAGGTGGACGGCTTAACTTTGCACCTGGCGGATGTTGACATTCTGAACGAGACGCCCCTGCTGGACATCAAGCCTTACACATCCAAATTCGATTGTCTGGCAACTGAACGCAACGGCTGGCAGGACGGCGTGGATGAGGCGGCGGCGCAGGCCAAGGGGCGGCGGGATTACCGCGCCATCAATCAGTTAATCAAGGCATAGGCTTGACATGTCCCATGCTAACAGAAAGTTCGGTATGACAGTAACGAATAAATTCAAGTATGTATTCGGGCCGGTGCCCTCGCGCCGGCTGGGCCGTTCGCTGGGCGTGGACCTGGTCCCCTACAAGCATTGTTCCTACGATTGCATTTACTGCCAACTGGGGCGCACCACCCACAAGACGATCGAGCGCCGGACCTTTGCGCCGCCGCGCGCGATTTTAGCGGAATTGCGCCGCAAGCTGGAGGAATGCCGCCCGGATTACATCACGCTTTCCGGGTCCGGCGAACCGACGCTTTACCGGTCGCTGGGCCGTTTGATCGGCGGCATCAAGCAGATCACCAAAATTCCCGTGGCGGTTTTGACCAACGGTTCTTTGCTGTGGCAACCGGACGTGCGGGAGGACCTGCTGTCGGCCGATTTGGTGGTGCCGTCGCTGGATGCCGGCGATGACGCCGCTTTCCAGAATGTCAACCGCCCGCATCCGGATATTGCTTTTGACCGGATGGTCGAGGGGCTGATTCAGTTCCGGGAGGTTTACCACGGGGCGCTCTGGCTGGAAGTTTTCATTCTGGGCGGCATGACGGCCATTGATTCCGAGGCTGTCAAGATTGCCGGCATCGTGCGCCGCATCCGGGCCGACCGCATTCAACTTAATACCGTGACCCGGCCGCCGGCCGAAGAATTCGCCTTCCCGGTCCCGCCCGAGCGCATGCGCGGTCTGCGGCGGCTGTTCGGACGCCGCGCGTCGGTGATCGCCGATTACCGCGCGCCGGCCGGCCGGACCGCGCCGGCGGTAAATGACGATGCCGTTTACGAACTGCTGGCCCGCCGGCCGTGCACCCTGACGGATATTGCCGGGGGATTGGGGCTGCATCCGACCCAGGCCGGTAAAATACTGGAGCACCTGTTGACCGCCCGGCGGATTGTCGGCCGGCGGGTTGGCAGCAAAACCTATTACCATCCCCGGGGGAAATGATGAATACTCCGCAGCAATGGCGGGCCGGACGCCTGGAACGGATCAACCAATGGCAGGCTGCGAATCGGTTTGGCGGTTTCATTGATGAAGACGCCATCCATGGCGTCTTGGCGTCGCGCGCCAAGCCCGCGCCGGAAGCGGCGCTGGCGGTGGTGGAGAAGGCCCGGCGGAACGCCGTTACCGGCGCGCTGCTGGATCCGGAAGATGTCGCCGTCCTGGTCAATGCCGATGACCAGGAGGTCTGGTCGGCGGTGTTCGAAGCCGCGAATTGGATCAAGCAGACGGTTTACGGCAACCGCATCGTGCTGTTCGCTCCGCTTTACGTTTCCAGCCTGTGCGTGAACGATTGCTTGTATTGCGGGTTCCGCGAAAGCAATCCCCGGGTTGCCAAGCGGGCCTTGTCCAGCGGGGAATTGCGCCGCGAATTGGAAGCGCTGTTGCAGGCAGGCCACAAGCGCCTGATCATGGTTTACGGCGAACATCCTGAAAGCGATCATGAATACATCTGCCGCACGGTGCGCGAGGCTTACGCCGTGCGCGTCGGCCCCGGCGACATCCGCCGCGTGAACATCAATGCCGCGCCTTTGTACGAAGATGAATACCGGGCGGTCAAATCCGAGGGCATCGGCACCTATCAGGTTTTCCAGGAAACCTACCACCGTCCGACTTACGCCAAATTGCATCCCCGCCATTCGCTCAAGGGCAATTACGACTGGCGTCTTTTCGCGTTGCACCGGGCGCAGGCGGCGGGGATTGACGATGTGGCCCTGGGGGTGTTGTTCGGCTTGTATGACTGGCGTTTCGAATTGCTGGGGCTGCTGGCCCACGCGCGCGCCCTGGAGCGGGAATTCGGCGTCGGCCCGCACACCATTTCCTACCCGCGCATCGAGCCGGCAGTCGGCACGCCGTTTGCGACCAACTCCCCCTGGCAGGTCAACGACGGGGATTTCCGTAAAATCGTCGCGGTCATCCGGCTGATGTGTCCCTATACCGGTTCCATCCTGACGGCGCGGGAGCGGCCGGCCTTGCGGCGCGAAGTCATGCGCCTCGGCGGCGTTTCGCAGATGGATGCCGGATCGCGCATCGGCGTCGGCGGATATGCCCGCATGGCGCAGGAACACCTGCCGGATCGGCAGCAATTCATCCTGGGCGACACGCGCAGCCTGGATGATTTCATCGGGGATCTGTGCCGGGACGGCTTCCTGCCTTCTTTCTGCACGGCCGGCTACCGGGAGGGGCGCACCGGCGCCAATTTCATGCCGTTGGCCAAGCATGCCACGGTGAAAAATTTCTGCATTGCCAATGGCGTATTGACTTTTCAGGAGTATTTGCTTGACTACGCTTCCGCGGAAGTGCGCCGGCTGGGCGAGGAACGCGTGATTCCAGCCTACCTGGCCTGGCTGGATCAGCGCCTGCCGGAACTGGCCGGCAAGGTGCGCGTCAATTTGCAGCGCATGCGGGAAGCGCAGCAGCGGGATTTGCGGTTTTAAAAGGAGGAACCTGAATCCGTGATGAGGTCAGTATGCCGCATCCCAATCTGATTGGGACAGGGATGCGCGCTTGCCACGCGTAGCGCGTGGGCGCGAAGGATGAAGCTGTATAAATATATCCCGCTGTTGCGGGACA
>JAXGSX010000007.1:0-28164 GCA_040775225.1 Kiritimatiellia bacterium
CATGAATGTGCGCATGCCGATGGATATGCGCCATCCGCTGGCCTTCTGGCTGATCCTCGCCATGGCGGCTTCGTCGGTGGCGGCCTTTTTCCTGATCTGGAAACACAAGGTCGGCGCCCGGACGGATGACTGATTGTCTTGCATTTGCCCGCCGCTTCGGCTATAAATAACAAAAGGCGGCTTTCGGGTCGCATGAATCCGGACTATCAGGGGAGAATCATGAAAGATATTGCGGTGAAGGATGTTCGCAATTTCGCCATCGCGGGCCACAGCGGCAGCGGCAAGACCACCTTGTGCGACGCCCTGCTTTTCAAAACCGGCATGAACGAACGCCAGGGTTCGCCGGCCAACGGCACCAGCATGTGCGATTACACGGATGAAGAAATCTCGCGCAAGGCCAGCATTTACGCCAAGCCCCTGTGCGGCGCATACAAGGACCGGCGCGGGGCCGCGACGCAACTGATGTTTGCCGACACCCCGGGCACGGATGATTTTTTCGGCCAGGTGCAATGCGCCCTGCAGATGGCGGATGCCGCGTTGATCGCGGTGGACGCCGTCGGCGGGATTCAGGTCGGCACCCGCGCCGCGTGGCGACAATGTGAAAAACTCGGCCTGCCGCGCGCCGTGGTGATAACCGGGTTGGACCGCGAGTCGGCCGACTACGCCAAAATCCTGGCGGAACTCCAGAGCGTATGGGGCGGCGCCTGTCTGCCGGTCACTGCGTGGATTGACGGCGGGCCGGCAGGCTTGCTGGAGGACCGGTCCGATCTTCCCGCGGCCGCCGCGAAAGCGCGCAATGCGCTGTTGGAAAAGGCCGCTGAAACGGACGACGCGCTGATTGAAAAATTTCTGGGCGGCGAGGCGCTGACTGAGGCGGAAATTGAAAAAGGCTGGCGCGCCGCCGTGGCGTCCGGCGCTCTGGTGCCGGTATTTGCCGTGGCGGCCTTGAAAGACGCCGGGGTGGCGGAATTGCTCGACGGCCTGGCGCGGTTGTTCCCGTCGCCTTTGGACCGCGCCTGGAAGGATGCCCAGGGGCAGCCGGTGGATCAGTCGCCGGAAGCTCCCTTCAGCGCCTTCGTCTGGCGTTCCGTGACGGATCCCTATGCCGGCAAGCTGGCTTATGCGCGCGTGGTCAGCGGAACTTTGCGCGAAGGCATGGAAATATTCAACGCCACCCGGGGCGTCAAGGAAACCGTCGGGGTGTTTTTCGCCTCCTGCGGCAAAAAGCAGGTGCCGGTGGTCGAAGCGCGCGCGGGCGACATCATAGCCCTGCCGAAGCTGAAAAGCACCCAGCTCAACGACAGCCTTTGCGCTCCCGGCCGGAAAATCGAGTTTGCCCCGGTGGTTTACCGCAATCCCGTGGTATTCAATGCGGTGTTCGCCAGGGACGGCGAGGATGACAAGGTCGGCGTGGCGCTCCACCGCGCGATCGAAGACGACCCCACCTTGAAAGTGGAACGCAATCCCGACACCAACGAGATGATCATTTCCGGCATGGGCGACGCCCACCTGGAACTGGTGCGCGAGATGGTGCGCAAACGCACCAACCTGGAGCTGGAATTCAAAGTGCCCAAAGTTTCTTACCGCGAGACCGTCACCAGTCTTGGCGACGGCCATTACCGGCACAAGAAACAATCCGGCGGCCGCGGCCAGTACGCCGAAGTTTACGCGAAGGTTCAACCGCTGCCGGAAGGCGAGGAATGGTTTGAAGACGCGGTGGTCGGCGGCGTCATTCCGCGCAATTTCATTCCCGCCTGCGAAAAGGGGTTTGTGGAGGCCATGCGCCAGGGCGTTCTGGCCGGATTCCGCGTGGTGAATGTCCGGGTCACGGTCTATGACGGTTCGTACCATGATGTGGATTCGTCGGAAATCGCCTTTAAAATCGCCGCTTCCCGGGCGTTCAAGGACGCCATGAGCAAGGCCAAGCCGGTGCTGCTGGAACCGATCATGAGCATCAAGGTCATGGTGCCGGACCAGTACATGGGCGATATTAACGGCGACTTGAATCATCGCCGGGGACGGATTCTGGGCGTGGATGTCCAGGATGGGCTGCAGGTGATCACGGCGGATGTGCCCCAGGTGGAATTGTTCCGGTATTGCTCGGAATTGCGCAGCATCACCGGCGGGCGCGGCTCGTTTGAGATGCAATTTGCGCGGTATGACATCGTGCCGTCGAATATTGCCCAGAAAGTCATCGCCGAAAGCGACAAGATCAAGGAAACCGAGGATTGACGGCGGATTTGACGGACGGCGGGCCGGCTTCGGCCATCAACGCGGAGTCGTGCGACTTGTGGCCGCGGCGCTGCCGGGCGCGGCGGTTGGAAGGCGGTCGCGGGTATTGCCGGGCGGGAAGCCTGCCGCGGATTTACCGGTATGGGCCGCATTTCGGGGAAGAGCCGCCGTTATCCGGAACCGGGGGCTCCGGAGCGGTATTTTTCAGCCAGTGTACGCTGCGCTGCCTGTACTGCCAGAATTACCCCTGGAGCCAGGAAGGGGCCGGCCGGGATTGCAGTGTGAACCGCCTGGCGGAAATTTTGGTGGAATTGCGCGACGCCGGCTGCCATAACTGGAATTTAGTCAGCCCGACGCCATGGCTGCCGCAGGTTATAGCGGCCTTGCGGCTGGCACGCGGCGCCGGAGCGGACTTGCCGGTGGTGTACAACACCAGCGGTTACGAACGCGTGGAAATCCTGTGCGCCCTGGAGGGCCGGGTATCGGTGTATCTGGCGGATTTGCGGTATGCGGAAGCCGCCACCGCGCTGGCCGGCTCGGACGCGGCGGATTATGTCAGCCAGGCGCGCCGGGCGCTCCGCGAGATGTGGCGCCAGGTCGGCCCATTACGCCTGGACGCGGCCGGACTGGCCCGGTCGGGCTTGATATGCCGCGTGCTGGTGTTGCCGGGGCGCGCGGACGAGGCCTGCGCCAGCCTGGAATGGGTGGCGGAGCATCTCGGCCGGGAGGCGGCCGTCAGCGTCATGGGCCAATACGTGCCGGCATACCGGGCGGCGCATTGCGCGGGCTGGGACCGCCGGGTTGCAGCGGACGAATATGCGGCAGTATGCCGGCGCATGGAAACGCTGGGTTTTGTGATGGGCTGGCAGCAGGAATGCGGCCGGGCCGTCCCGGCGGATTTGCTGGGATTCAACATGCCGCCGGCTGCGGTTTGACCGGCGGCGCCGGTTGAATAATTGCGAACGCGGAACTTATGAAAGCAGGAGGGCCAGATGAGCGGTCATAGCAAATGGAAAACAATTCAGCACAAGAAAGGCGCGGCGGACGCCAAACGCGGCCAGATATTCAGCCGCCTGAGCAAGGAACTGACCCTGTCGGCCCGCACGGGCGGCGGAAATCCGGACATGAATCCGACTTTGCGCACCATTATCAACAAAGCCCGCGCCGCCAACATGCCGGCTGACAACGTGGAACGCGCCATCAAGAAAGGCACCGGCGAAATTGCCGGCGCCCAGTTGGAGGAAATCGTTTACGAAGGATATGCCGGCGGCGGCGTGGCCTTGATCGTCAAGGCCCTGACCGACAACAAAAACCGCGCCGCTTCGGAAATCCGGCATATTTTCACCCGTTTCGGCAGCAATCTGGCCGGGCCGGGCTCGGTCATGCGCAATTTCAAGCGCAAGGGGCAGATTCTGGTGGATGCCGGCGTCGTGGAAGAAGAGAAGTTGATGAATATCGTGCTGGAAGCCGGCGCGGAAGACATGCAGTTGGATGACCATGTTTACGAGATCATTACCGAGCCGTCGTCATACCAGGCCGTGGTGGATGCCCTGGAGCAGGCCGGCATCAAAACCAACTCCGCGGAAATCACTTTGATCCCGGATAGTTACATGACCGTGACCGACAAAAGCGCGGCCAGCCATGTCCTGAAATTCATCGAGGCCCTGGAGGAAAACGACGATGTCCAGAATGTCTATTCCAACCTGGACGTGGATGAAGCGTTGCTGGCGGAATTGGAAACGAAATGAACCTGCCTGCCCGCCAAGCCGCGCAACGGGTCATGGGCGTGGATACCTCGCTGCGTTCTTCCGGGGTGGCGGTGGTGCAGGCGCGCGGCAGCATCCTGGAAACCGTCGAATATTGCGTGATCCGCAACCCGCCGGCGCGGCCGGTGTCGCGCTGCCTCCTGCACCTGTCGCAATCCCTGGCGGACATCATCCGCCGTCTGGAGCCGGCGGCGGCGGCGGTGGAAGGTGTTTTTTTCTGTAAAAACGTCAAAACGGCCCTGGCGCTGGGGCAGGCGCGCGGCGCGGTGCTGGCCGCCATTGCCGCCGCCGGCATCCCGGTATATGAATATCCGCCGCGGCGGGTCAAGCAGGCCGTTACGGGATACGGCGCCGCCGGCAAGGAGCAGGTGCGCCGGATGGTCATGGCGCTGTTGCGCCTGCGCGAAGCGCCCCAGGAAGACGCGGCGGATGCCCTGGCCATTGCCGTCTGTCATTTGCATGGGGCCGTCCGCTGGAGCGGCGCCGCGCTGTCGCCTGAGGAAATTTGAACATGATTGACTTTCTGGAAGGATGCCTGGCGGAAAAAGCGCCCACACGCATTGTGCTGGAACTTGCCGGCGTCGGTTACGAGGTTTTTATATCGCTCAACAGTTATGCGCGCCTGCCGGCCACCGGGGAGCGCTGCCGCGTCTGGGTGCACGATTATGTCCGCGAAGACCAGCATCTTTTGTACGGCTTCGCCACCCAGGCGGAACGCCGGATTTTCGGCCTGCTGCTGGGCGTGGCCGGCATCGGTCCGCGCATCGCCATGAGCGCCTTGAGCGGCCTGGCGGCGCCCGAACTGGCCGCCGCCATCGCGGCCGGAGACACCGCCCGTTTGAGCAGCATATCCGGCATCGGCCGCAAAATCGCCGACCGCCTGGTGGTCGAATTGCGCGACAAAATCAACCAGGCGGGTTTGCCGTGCGACGAAATGGCGATCCCGGGCGATCCTCGCTCTCAGGATGCCGCGCGCGCCCTGGCCGCCTTGGGATACAAGCCGGCCGAGGCCCGGAAAATGGCGGCGGCGGCGGCGGCGCGCCTGCCGGCGGACGGGACGGTCGAAGCTATTATCCGCCAGGCCTTGCGCCGTTGAACCATGCACAACCGGGTTGATAAATTCAAGGTCGCCGGCGTCGGCGAACTGCTGTGGGACATGCTCCCCGGCGGCCGCCGGCCGGGCGGCGCCCCGGCCAATTTCGCCTACCATGCCGGCGCCCTGGGCGCCTCGGCCATGGTGGTCAGCGCCGTCGGCGCGGATGCCGCCGGCGCGGACTTGCGCGCCGCCATCCGCGCCATGGGGCTGGACGATACGGGAGTGAGCGAAGACCCGTTGCACCCCACGGGCGCGGTGACTGTGGCGTTGGATGACGCGGGCCGGCCGGTTTATACCATTGCCGCGGATCGGGCCTGGGATTATTGGCGGCTGACGCCGGCGCTGTCAAAGGCGGCCGGCGCGCTGGATGCCGTATGTTTCGGCACGCTGGGCCAGCGCCATCCGGCGGCGCGCGCCGCCATCCGCGGATTTGTCAAGTCCGTTCCGCCCGGTTGTTTGCGGGTGTTTGACGTCAATCTGCGCGGCCGGTTTTTCAGCCGGGAGGTATTGCACGCCTCGCTGCAGATGGCGAA
Source organism: Kiritimatiellia bacterium (assembly GCA_040775225.1). Classification (GTDB taxonomy): domain Bacteria; phylum Verrucomicrobiota; class Kiritimatiellia; order JAAZAB01; family JAAZAB01; genus JAXGPF01. The sequence continues at coordinate 5,628 of JAXGSX010000007.1, forward strand.
TGTCCTGAAAATCAGCGATGAAGAACTGCCCGCCGCGGCGCGCCTGCTGGAGATGCCGGCAGATGCAGCAGGATTGGCGCGCGTTTTGTTCGCGCGCTATCCGCTGGATTTGCTGGTGATGACCCGCGGCGCCCGCGGCAGCCTGCTGGCGGACCGCGGCCGGCGGGACGAGCACCCGGGGCTGGCAGTCAAGGTTGCGGACACGGTGGGCGCCGGCGATGCTTTCACGGCTGCGGTGGTGATGGGGCTTCTGGCCGGATTGCCGTTGCCGGAAATCAACTGCCGCGCCAATCGTCTCGCGGCGTACGTTTGCTCGCGCCAGGGCGCCACGCCGCCGCATCCGTCCGCGGAGACATGAAACGCCCGTCGGCGTAAGCGCCGCCCCGGGAAACCGGCCGCGCGCGGGAATTCCCGCGCGGCGGCACAACCGAATATATGCTGAATAAAACGCGACATGAAACCTAAAATTACTCCCGATCTGCAGTTCAGCGTGGTATGCGACGATGTGCGCCAGGAACGCAACGGTAAATTCATTTTAATCGGCCTGTTCGATCTCATTTCCGGGCCGCAATTCCCCGTTAATTTCCCGCGGATATGCGTGGTGAACCGCTGGTGCGGCGGGGAAGGCGGATTCCGGCAACTGACGCGGATCGTAAGGCCCGACCAGTCCACCATCCTGACCACCGGCCGCGAAATTCCCATCAACCTGCCCTCCATTGAAGCCACGGTGACCAATATCGAATTTTTTGTCAATGTCGGCTTCCCTGAACCCGGCGCATACTGGGTGGAAATCCTCCTGGAACAAGAGCTCCGTTTGCGTTATCCCTTGAGGGTGGCCCCGGCCCAGCCGTCCGCCGGCCGCATGCCGCCGCCCGCCGCCATGCCATGATGAAAGTTGCTTTCGCCAAATGCGCCGATTATCAGCCGGACTCGGTGGAAGCGGCGCTTGACCGGGCTTTAAGCGCGCTCGATCCGCGGGCGCTGGCCGGGCGGGCGCTGCGCGTGCTGATCAAGCCGAACCTGCTCACCGACCGGCCGCCGGAAGACGCCGCCACAACCCATCCCGAAGTGGTGCGCGCCATTATCCGTTACCTGCGCCGGCGCGGACATACGCCGGCGGTGGCTGACAGCGCCGCCGCGCCGCATAAAATGGAACAGGTCTGGCAAGCCACCGGGTTTGCCGGCATGTGCGCCGAAGAAGGCGCGCCCTTGCTGAACCTGGAGCAGGCCGGTGCCCGCATGTTTTCCTTCCAGGGCGTGGACTTCAGCATTGCCCGGCCGGTGCTGGAAGCGGATTTGATCGTCAATGTGCCAAAACTGAAGACGCATTTGCTGACGGTTTTGACCGGCCCGGTGAAAAACATCTATGGCGTGATTCCCGGCGCGCAGAAAACTTCCCTCCACAAAGCCTTTCCCAGCCCGGCGATGCTGGGCGGTTTCATGGCGCATCTGTACAGGCTGGTGCGGCCCGGCTTGACCATTTGCGACGCGGTCATGGCCATGGAAGGCAACGGGCCCAGCGCCGGCCGGCCAGTGCGTTTGGGATTGCTGGCGGCCGCCGATGATGGCGCGGCCCTGGAACTGGCCTTCTGCCGTCTGCTCCGCCTGCGCCCGGCAGACTTGCCCTGCCTGGCGCCCATGCTGCCGGAACTTCAGACCGGCACAGGCGAGGACGATATCGCATATCTGGGCGAGCCCGGCCGCCCGGCAGATTTGCCGCCGTTCGAATTGCCGGCAACGTTTGCGCGCCGGTTAATTCCCGCGCGGCTGGTGCGGCAATTGCGGCCCTGGCTGTGGAGCCGGCCGGTGTTCAGCTCAAACTGCATTCGGTGCGGGCGCTGCATCGCCGCCTGCCCGGCGCCGGCGATTACCCTGCCCGCGCAAGGTCCGCCGGTGTTGAATTGGCGCGCGTGCATTGAATGCGGCTGCTGCAGCGAGGTTTGCCCGGCAAATGCCGTCACGCTCCGCCAATCCGGGTTGCTGCGGGCGGCGCAGCTGGCCCACCGGGCGGCCAAGCTGATTTTTGATCATAAACCAAAGCGAGGTTGACCGATATCCCGGCCGGCCCGCCGTCCGGACCGTGTTTGTGAAAAGTTCGCCATGCGACACAAACCTAAACATTATGCGGAATACTTCGCCTTGCGCGCGCTGGGCGGGCTGGCGGGAATTCTGCCGTACCGCGCCGCCCTGGCGCTGGGCTGGGCGCTGGCATGGATGGGCTTTTATCCGGCGCGCTTCCGGGCGCGCAGCGCGGCAACGCGCATCCGTGAAATCTTCGGCACGGCCGTTTCACGCCGCGAAGTCCGACGCATAGCCTGGGGCTCGTGGCGTAATTTTGTGTTCAGTTGCGTGGACCTTTTGCGCATTCCCGCCATGAGCCCGGAATGGATCGTGGGCGCGGTCAGCGAGGAAGGCATCGCCAAACTCCGCGCGCATGCGCAAACCGGGCAAGGCGCCATCATTGCCACCATCCACATGGGCGCGTGGGAAATGGCCGCCCTGGCCTGCCTGGCATACAAGCTGCCGCTGTTTTCCATCGCCGCCCGGCAGAAAAACCTGCTGGTGGACGCTTACATGAACCGGCTGCGGGCCCAAACCGGCTTTGAAACCATTTTGCGCGACCGCCACGCGGCGAAGGGGATCATCCGGCGCATCCGGGACGGCAAAGTCCTGGCGATTCTGCCTGATGTTCGTTCGCCCACGCCGGCCCTGGCCGTGCGGTTTCTCGGCAAAACCGCCAACATTGCCGGAGGCATGGGATACATTGCCCGGCAGACCAACGCGCCGATTTTCCCCTGCGTCATTACCCGCATCGGGTGGCGACGCCACCGCTACCGCGTCTTCGACCCGGTGCGTCCCGATCCGTCGCTGGACAAGCAGAGCGACGCGCTGCGGATGACGCAGGCGGTGTTTGACGTTTTTGACCGCTGCGTACGGGCCGAGCCGGAACAGTGGTTCTGGTTCAACAAGCGCTGGCTGTTTGATCCCGTGGCCCCGCCGGCGGAGGCCGGGACCGGAACTTCCCCCGAGCGGGCGTGAGCCCCCGGCGGAAATTCCCCTGCGAGGAAAAGCCTTGCCGGACATGCCGTAATTGGTGTATGTTTACAAACACAAACAGGGCGTCTTCGGGGCCGGATCGTCCCTTCCTTAAGAACCTTTTTTGGAGTATGCGCATGTATAGCTTTTCCCGCTGGCATAAATTCTTGCTTGCCGGTCTGTTAACCGCCGCATTGTGCTGGACTGCCGGCTGCCGCAAGCAGGACCTGCGCACCGTGACGATCCAAGTGCCCGCTTTAAAAAACCAGGAATGCGCCCGGATCATCCAGGATGCCTTCATCCGGCATCCGGGCATCAAAACCGTACAGCCGGATGTTGCGGCCCGCACCGTACGGGTGACCTATAATTCCATGGTAATCGCCCGGAAAAACCTGGAGTTCATCATCGCCAATGCCGGTTTTGACGCCAATGACATTCCCGCCAACACCAACGCCGCGGCCAGTTTGCCGGATGCCGCGCGCTGAATTGAACCGCCAAATTCCATGCAGACGTTGATTGAGCAGTTTTTGGATTACGTCAGCTTGGAGCGCGGGCTGAGCCCGAACACCCGCGCGGCTTACGCCACGGACCTGTTGAAGTTCAAGCGGTTCCTGGAACGGCGCCGGGTGGCGGTGCTGAACAGCGTGACCAGGACGATGGTGCTGGATTTTCTGATGGCGGAACGCGCGCGCGGGATGGGATTGAATTCCATTTCCCGGGAATTTGTCGCCATCCGCATCTGGTTCCGGTTCCTGCACGAGGAAAACCTGCTGGCGCGCGATGTGGTCGCGGCGATGGATTCGCCGCGGCTCTGGAAAGTGCTGCCGACCAGCCTCTCGCAGCGCGAGGTGGAGCGCTTGCTGCGCGCGCCTGAAGGCGACGCGCCCTGCCGCCAGCGGGACCGCGCGATCCTGGAGACGCTGTATGCCACCGGTCTGCGCGTTTCGGAAATCTGCCGGCTGCGCGCGGACGACCTGCATTTTGACGCCGGTTTTTTGCGGTGCGTGGGCAAGGGGGAAAAGGAGCGCCTGGTGCCCTTCTCCGAAACCTGCGCGCGGGTGCTGCAGTCCTACCTGGCGAGCGCCCGGCCCCGCTTGCTGGGCGGGCGCGCGGCCTCCGAGGTTTTTATATCGCGCCGCGGCGCCGCACTGAGCCGCAAAACCGTGTGGCGCCTGGTGAAATATTATGCGCGCCAGGCCGGCATTGAAAAAAAGATTTCCCCCCACACCCTGCGCCATTCCTTTGCCACGCATCTTTTATACAACGGCGCGCCGCTGCGCATGATTCAGGAAATGCTCGGTCATGCCGATATTGCCACCACCCAGATTTACACCCACATGGATCAAACGCGGTTAAAGAGCCTGCACGCCCAATTCCATCCCCGCGCATGAAACTTCTGTCGCTCATACAAAATCCCTACCGGCAACTTGAGCGGAAACTCGGGTATGCCTTCCGCCGCCGCCGGCGCCTGATCATGGCGCTTTCGCATCCATCCTACCGGTTTGAAACGGACAATGTGCGCGACGATAACCAGCGCCTGGAATACCTGGGCGATGCGGCTTTGGGGCTGGTCGTCGGACATTACCTCTTCGCGAAATATCCCGACTTACAGGAAGGCGCGTTGACCAGCCTGCGCAGCCGCTACACCAGCGGCGAGGCCCTGGCGCAGGTTGGCCATGCCATCGGGCTGGGCGATTACCTGCTGTTGGGCAAAGGGGAGCGCTTATCCGGCGGCCGCCGCCGCGATTCCAACGTGCTGGATGCCATGGAGGCCATCCTGGGCGCCGCCTACCTCGACGGCGGGCTGAAGGCGGTTGCCCGCATATTCAAAAAAGTTCTGCTGCCGGCGATTGACATAGATCCCCATGACTTCTGGGGAGACAATCCCAAGGGGCAGTTGCAGGCTTTGGCCCAGCAGCGCTGGAAAACCGGGCCGAAATACGAAGTGGTCGGCCGCCGCGGTCCGTCCCATGCCCTTCAGTTCCAGGTGCGCGTTTCCGTCGCCCGGTTTTCCGCCGCGGGGGAGGGGCCCAACAAGCGCGAGGCCGAGCGCCAGGCCGCGGCGCGTCTGTTGACCGAAATCAACCGGACATCTCACCGGCGCGCCGGCGCCGCATCCGACGGACGCCGGCAACCGGCCGGCCGGTGATCCTGCCCCGGGCGCGCCGGCCGGGCTAGTCTGAGCTTTGGGCGGTTTTTTGCAGGAGGCTGAGCGCCAGCAGCAGATATTCCAGGCGCATTTCGCCGCCGCCGGCCGGCGGGAACTGCTGCCGGCACATTTCCCATATCCGGCTTTCCACGGTTCCGTCAGGCATGGCCGTCAAATGCGCCAGCAGCCGCGATAATTGGCGGGCGCCGCCGTCGAGGTCGCCGGCCTGCAGCGCCTGAATGGCGGCATGCCAGGCATTGCCCGCCGGCGGCGGACAGTCCCGGCAGCCGGCAACCAACGGCCCCGCCTGCCGTAAAACGGCGGCGCAGGCGGCGCCGGGCTCGTGCCGCGCGGCGCGCCAAAGCCGGATGAACCGGCGGTCGCATCCCGCGATCCGGGCAACGGCCAGCGCGGTTTCATTGCGCAGCGGGATAGCCGCCAACCGGCCCAGTAACTCCAGGATTTCCGGCAGCGTTTCGGCGATCCGGAGGCTGCCGAGGGCGGTGGCGTAGGCCACCCGGATGGCGTCATGCTGTTCCCGGCGCATGGCGTCCATGATCGCGGAGGCGCTGGCGCGGTCTCCCAGATTGGCCAGGGAACGCGCGGCCCGGGAGCGCAGCAGCGCGTACTCGGAATGCAGCGTTTCCCGCAAGGCCGGGATGGCGCGCCGATCGCCCAGCCGACCCAGCGCCCATCCCGCCGCCACGCTCAAATCGGGTTCCTGGCTGCGCAGCACGCCGACCAGCGCGTCCGACAAAGGCGGGGAGGCGGGGAGGCGGGCGATTGCCAGAATCGCTTCATACCGCACATTAAAGCTGGGGTCCTGCAGCGAAGCCAGCAATTCGTCCGCGCTGGCGGTGTTTTTGGCCCGGCCCATGCGTTCCGTGGTGCTGACGCGCTCGTCTTCATTCCAGGCGAATTGGTAGCGCAGGATCGAGCCGAACGCCAGCAGCGGGTTGCCTTGAATCAGCAGCGACAGGAATTTTCCCGTGGGCAGGGCGCCGGCGCTGCGCAGGCCGCGGCCGATGGCGGCGGCGGCGGCGAAAAGCCCGGCGGACAGCAATAGCACCGGAGTGTAAGGGGTGACGGTCAACCACCGCCACTGGAGTTGCAGCGGCGTGTAAGCATCAAGCAGATACCCGGCGAGGAACGGCCCCGCGGCTGTGCTGATGCCGGCGATGGAATAATGGATCGCGTAATAGCCCGCGCCGGCCTGGGCCGGCACGGCATCCGCGTAGAGGTAGCGGGTCATGCCCACCAGATAACCCTGGATGGCCATGCCGTAAAAACCGTAGATGGCCCCCAACGCCAGCGCCAGCAGCCGGAAATGCGCGGGCAGGATGCACAAGGCCAGCGGAAACACCAACACCATCAAGATGCCGGTGATGGCTACCGGACGTCCGCCGAACCGGTCCGCGCTCCAGCCCCAGAATAAACTGGCGATCAAAACTCCGCCGCGCAACGCCATGTCCATCGTCATGATGCGGGCGGGCGGCAAGCCGAAGCGGGATTGCAGGTAGAGGGGCAGGAACGGAAAAACTCCGCAGGCCAGCACAAACAATCCGTTTGACAGCAGGAAACGCCGGAAATTGGAGTCGCGCAGGGGGATCAACAAGTCTTCCAGCAAGGGGGGGGAGCGGGCGGCCGCCGGCGCCGGGCCGCCGCCGGGAATATACCGCAGACACCAGATGGAAACCAGGCTGAAAGCGATACCGGCCAGAATCAGCCATTGGTAACCGGCAATGCCGGGGTTGCGGCGCAATACCAGGGATGCGGCCAGGGAGGTGCACATGGCGGTAACGCCCGCGATAATGCCGTTGACGGCATAGACTTTGCCGCGGATGCGGTCGGGAAGGAACTGTTTTTCCCATGGCAGGTATCCCGTTTCCGCCACGGCGCGGCAAAACGCGAACCCGGCGATGATGGCCGCCAGCGCCGGAAAAATTTGCGCCGGCGCCAGCCAGGGGCTCGCCCAGGGGATCAACAGCAGGCCGGCAATGATGATCACCCGCGCCATGGTCATTCCCATGAAAACGTGTTTCGGTCCGCGCCGGACAACCAGCCCGGTGACCAGCAAGGCCAGCAGGGTAAAAACATGCGGGATGGCGAGCAAGAGGCCGATTTGCGTTTTGTTCAATCCCAGCGCGTGCATGAACAGCGGGAAAACCGGTCCGAAAATCGTCAACAGCACGAACACCATGTTGGACGACTGGAAGGTGTAGTACCAGGGCAGCGCCCGCATTTTGTCCGCATGGCTGGGATTGGCCGGGGCAGGGAAAGCGTGGTCCATGTCTTTAACGCCGCCTGTGCTTAATGGAATGACCGGGGCCCTGCCCCAGCGGCCGGCCCAGATGCTGCAAGCGCCGCCGCACATCGCGGGCGGATTCCGCGGCGTCGCTGTCCACGCCCGGCTTGCCCGGGTAAAGCAGGTAGTCGCCGCGGTAGGCGGTGGGAGTGCTGTTGGGCATGAAAATATTGGCGCCGCGCTGCAACGCCAGATTGCGTCCGGCGCCCGGGAAGACGGCGTCATAAGCCGTGGTGGCCGGAATGTGGGAACGCGGGTTGAATATCCGCAAGGCGGCCAGCGCCCGGAAAAAAATTTCCCGGTCGGCCTGGTAAGCATTGACTTCCCGGCCCAGCGGCGTGTCGGGGTGGGGGATGAACGGGCCGATGCCGATCATGTCCAGGTCCAGTTCCCGGCAGAGCAGGATATTATCCGCCAGGATTGAGCGGTCCTCGCCGGGGAGGCCGATCATGAAGCCGCTGCCGGTTTGCACGCCCAGGTCGCGCAAGTCGCGCAGGCACCGCAAGCGTTCCGCCAGGGTGCAGTCCGGATGGAGGCGCGCAAACAGGCGGGGAAGGCTGGATTCAAAACGCAGCAGGTAGCGGTCCATCCCGCAAGCGCGCCAGTAAGCGTAAACATCCCGGCGACGGTTGCCGGCCGACACGGTGACGGCCAGGGATGTTTCCGCCTTGATGCGTTCGATCAGGCTGCCCAGGTTGCGGTCGCCGAAGGCCCGGGACTCGCCGCATTGCAGCACCACCGTGGTGTGGCCGGCGGCCTCCAACCGGCGGCATGCCGCCAGGATTTCGCCGGGCGGCATGGTGTAACGGCGCACCCGCCGGTTATCGGCGCGCAGGCCGCAGTACCAGCAGCGGTTGGAACAGCAATTGGAAAATTCCACAATGCCGCGCACAAAAACCGCATCGCCCATGTTCAGGCGGCGCACGGCGTCGGCCGCGCGGTAAAGACGCGCGTCGGCGCCCGGTCCGGCGGGGGAGAGCAGGCGCAGCAATGCTTGCTTGCGGCGGGAGCGGTTCATGGTGTTGCCGCGGGCGGCGCGGCGGCGGCCTTTTTTTCATCGGTAAAGGTGATGATAAAACGCGTGCCGCAGCTTTTATCCAGGGTGATGGTTCCGTTTAATTGTTCCACGAAAGTCATGACCAGTTGCATGCCCAGCGTGGAGGTGTTGCGGAAATCCACGCCGGCCGGCAGGCCGCATCCGCTGTCGGCCACTTCCAGGATGTACCTGGCGCCGGGGGCCGCCTGCAATCTGATTGAGATTTCGCCGGTGTTGCTCCGGGCAAAAGCGTATTTCAGGGAATTGGACACCAGCTCGTTGATCAGCAGGCTGCAGGGTATGGCCTTGTCAATGCCCAGGGCGACATTGCCCGCCTCGATTTTGACGGTGATGGATTCCGGGTCAACCAGGAAAGCGCGGAACAGGTGCTTGGCGAGGCTTTGGATATATTCGCCGACATTGACTTCCGCCAGGTTCGGCGCCTGATAGAGTTTTTCGTGCACAATCGCGATGGATTTGATGCGATTCTGGCATTCGCGGAGCAGTTGGCGGGCTTTTTCGTCCTCCACGTGCGACACCTGCAATTTCAGCAGGCTGGAAACAACCTGCAGGTTGTTTTTCACGCGGTGGTGGATTTCCTTCAGCAGGATTTCCTTATCGCGGTTGGCGGCCATAAGATTGCGCTCGCTGGCCTTCAATTGCGCGTTAGCGGCGCTGAGTTCCCCGTTAATCGCGCGCAACTGTTCTTCGCGGGCCTGCAAACGCTGGTTGGCCGCCGCCAGCGCCTGCTCGGCCAGCTTGCGGTGGGTGATGTCCACGATGATGCCCATCACCGCGGCGCCGTCGGCAAAGTTGACCTGGCGGACATGCAGCGCCACCCACTTTGTCGCGCCCGATTGCGCTATGAAGCGGTAATCGCTGGGCTTGCGCTCGCCATCGTCGGGCGTCTGGCAGTGTTGCAGATGCTCCATGAATAACTGCTGATCGTCCGGATGAATGATGCGGAGGAAATCGCGGTCCGACCAATGCTCCATATCGCGGCGGGTGTAACCGGTGATTTCGGTCCAGCCTTCATTAACGAAAATCAGGCGGCCATCCTTGATGATTTGCACTCCGACCAGCGATTGCTCCGTCATGGTGCGGTAGCGGTTTTCACTCTCGCGCAGCGCCAACTCGGAGCTGGTTTTGGCCAGGGCGGTGCCGATTTGACGGGCGATGGAAAGCAGCACGTCTTTCTCAGCCGGGGTGAAATTGTGCGGCGCAGTGTCGGCCAGCAGCAGCAAGCCGATGATTTTATCCTGTGAAATCAGCGGCAGGCGCGCCATGGCGGCGAAATTCCATTGCTGCGCGGCTTCCGGCGCAGTCAGGCGGCAGTTGTCGTCAAAGGCGGTCCGTCCCTCCTGAAACAGGGCGGCGTGGCGGACATCGCGCAGGTCGAGACGCGCCATGGCGGTGATGAAATCCGCCGGGCAGCCGTTGACGCAGCGCATTTCCGCCGCGCCGGCGGCTTCGTCCACCAGGTAAATGCAGCCGCCGCGGAACTGCATCAATTCGAGCGCGGAGTTCAGCGCTTCCTCCAGCGTGCTGGCCATGGTGGACGCTTTGTTCACGGCCATGATGATGCGGTTGATGATTTCGAGTTTCCGGGCGTGTTCGTTGAGTTGTTCTTCGGCCAGCTTGCGCTCGGTGATGTTGGACACCAGTCCGTCATAGGCCCCTACCTGGTTCCGGCTATCGCGGTGGACTACGGCCGTGTTGCGCACCCAGCAGACCTTGCCGTTCTTGTGGAGGATGCGGTGTTCCAGCGGGGGTACGGTTTCCCCGGCGATCAGGCGGCGGGCCTGGTCCAGCACCCTGGCGCGGTCGTCCTCATGGACCATTTTGAACCACAAGTCCGGATCAAGTTCGTAATCCGCGGTGGAATAACCGGTGACGGCGATGCACCCTTCGCCATGCAGCGTTGAAATTACCTTGCCGTTTTTGATTTTGACGGAATAAATGTAGTCCGTAACCGACGCCACCAGCCGCTTGTAACGTGATTCGCTTTCCAGCAGGGCCTGTTCCGCCTGCTGGCGGTCCGTGATATCGCGCATGATGAACAGGTAGGATGGCTGCCGGTTTTCGTGGGAGACGGGGGTGCACGCGATGCGGTAAGTGCGGCCTTCCATGGCGCGCGTGGTCTCGCCTGATCCGGGGTTGTCCGGGGTCAGCCGGGCTCGGGGGCACCACGGGCAGGGCTGTTCGCGCTGGTAAATGGCGCGGTAACACGTTTCACCGGCAGCATCGCGCTTGATCTGGCGCGCCATGGCCGGATTAACGTATTCCAGGCGGTTGTCGGCGTCGCAGATGTAGGCCATTTCCGGCATGGCTTCCAGCATCGAACGGTATTGGCTTGTGCTTTGCGTCATGGCATTCCGCAGGGGCGTTTTTCGCGAAAATCCGTTTAGCGGGTTCGCGAGCGCATTGTATGGAATTCCGCCGTAAGTTACAATCCGGTTTTTTCCTGCGGCAAAAACAGGCTTAAGTCAGTTCCCCGGGGATTGCCGCCGCCGCACTCAAAAAGGCGGCAAGTCAATGAATCAAAGATGCGCCCCCGGCGCCCGGCCGGCGAATATTGCGCTTGCAGCTTGTAATGCTCAGGTGGTAGTATTGCAGGCATGCAACCCGCATCCATCGGCGGTCCATCCGCCAGCCCCGCCGCCCTGGGCGTATTAGGTTCCGGCCGGGGCAGCAATTTTCAGGCCATTGCCGCGGCGATTGATGCCGGGCGGCTGCCGGCCCGGATCGCCTGCGTCATTTCCGACGTGCCGGATGCCTTGATCCTGGAGCATGCCCGCCGCGCCGGCATTCCGGCGTTTTATGTTGATCCGGCGCCGTTTAAAACAAAACTGGAAGGCGCCGCGGAGGCGCGGGTGATTGAATTGCTGCGGACCCACGGGGTGGAACTGGTGGCATTGGCGGGCTTCATGCGCATTATCAAGCAGGCGCTGCTGCGGGCTTACGCGGGGCGCATCATCAACATTCATCCATCGCTGCTGCCGGCGTTTCCGGGGTTGGCCGCCTGGCGCCAGGCGTTGGAATACGGCGTCCAGATTACCGGCTGCACGGTGCATTTCGTGGATGCCGGGGTGGACACCGGCCGGATTGTCCTGCAGCGTGCGGTGCCGGTGCATGCGGATGACACGCCGGAATCCCTGCATGCGCGCATCCAGGAACAGGAACACCGGGCTTATCCCGAAGCCATCGCGCGCCTGTTGGCTTCCGGCATGCGCCGCGCCGCGGCTTTTTGATGGCGCCGGGACGCCGGCAATTCATCGGCCGCATGCCGGGGCGGCATTTGCGGCCGTGAACGGCGCAATCGCGCGGCGGTACACACCCTGCATCCAGGCGATTGCCATGCCGTAATTGGTCACCGGGATGCCCCGGTCAATGGCGGGTTTCAGCCGGTTCACCAGTTGTTTCCGGGTGATCATGCAGCCGCCGCATTGCACCACCAGGGCGTAGTCGCCGATCGGCCTGGACAGCCTGTTCAAGCCTGCCACGGTGTCGAAATTCAGTTTTTTTCCGGTAAAATCAAGCATCCAGCGCGGTATTTTCACGCGGCCGATATCATCGCAGACGACATGGTGCGTGCAGGATTCCAGGATCAGCACCCGGTCGTTATCCTGCAAGCGCGCCAGGGCGGGCGTGCCCTTCAGGTAACTGTCGAATTCTCCCTTGAAATGGGCGAGCAGTATGCTGAAACCCGTCAGCGGAATGTCTTGCGGCACGGCGGCGTCGGCCTGCCGGAAAACCGAACTGTCGCATACCGCCAGGCGCGGCCGGATGCCGGTGCGTTCGAGGAAGGCCGCCGCTTCGTTTTCCTTCAGAACAATGGCCGCGCCGTCATGGTCCAGGATGTCCCGAATAGCCTGAACCTGGGGGAGGATCAGCCGGCCTTCCGGAGCTTCCGTGTCAATCGGCGTGATCAGCAGGACAATGTCGCCGGTATTGATCAGGCCGCCGAAAAGCGATTGTTTCCGGTAAGCGGTTTCCGGGATAGTCCGGCATATGGCCTGGATCAGGTCTTCCAGTTTCTCCGGGCGCGCGGCGCTGAATTCAATCACCGGCCGGTTGTATTTTTTGCGGAGCGCCTCTTTCAGGGCGGCATCGGCGGGGCGCAGGTCGGTCTGGTTGATAACGAACAGGTAAGGCACGCCGTTGTCATAAAACTCATCCAGCAGTTTTTCTTCCAGCCCGTCAAACCGGTTCTCCGCAATCACAACGATGGCTGCGTCAACGGTGGGAATGACTTCCCGCGATTTCCGCACCCGCTGCGCGCCAAGTTCGCCCGTGTCGTCCAGGCCGGCGGTGTCAATAATCACGGCGGGGCCGACGCCGAAAATCTCCATGGATTTTTTGACCGGATCGGTCGTCGTCCCCGGCTGCGGGGAAACAATGGCTATTTCCTGGCCCGTGAGGACATTGATAATGGAACTTTTGCCGGTATTGCGCCGGCCGAAGATGCCGATATGGGGCTTGGTTTCCCGTCCTTTATGCATGAATTTCACGGATTATCATCCGCCCACGAATACGGTTTTGCGCGTCGGCCGGGGAGCCTTGACCACCATGAAGCGCAACAAATCCCGGCTTTGATTGTGCCAGCAGTGGACAATGTCCCGCGGGCTTTCCACCAGCGTGCCGGCGGACACTTCCTGCTTTTCGCCGCCAATTTCGACGATCCCCGTGCCGCTCAGCACGTAAAAGGCCACATCCACCGGGGTAATGTGGCGCTTGAGCGATTGCCCCGGCTGCAGGGTGATCATGGTGATCATCGCGTCGGGGGTATTGTAAATGTTGCGCGCATCCACGTTGTGCGCATTCTCCATGATTTCCACGTCATCCAGTTTTCTCGTGATCATCCCTGTTTTCCTCCTGTATGAGCGGCAGCCGGGGCTCCGCCTGCGGCGGCGGACGGGCTTCCCGCAAGATAATTTCCTGGATTGCTGCCGGAGCAAGCTTCCCGGCCATGGCCGCACCAACTCCGGCCCCAAGTATATGGCAAGCGGCGAATAACGGCAAGCAGTATCGTCCGGCAATGCCTGAACTGGGCATTGCATTCCGCCGGCCGATATTGTAAATTAGGTCTGTTCCATTGACTTGCCGGATGTCCCATGATTGCGCCTGTTCAAATTGAGACTGCCATGTACGAAGCCATGCGGCTGGCGGCCACCCGTCTGCCGCCAGATGTGCGCCGGGCATTGGCGGCGGCATTGGCGGAAGAACGCGAGCCGCTGGCGCGGCGCCATCTGGAAATCAGCCTGGAAAACGCGCGCCTGGCGGAGGCCGGGCGGGGTCTGGTCTGCGCCGATACGGGATTCCCCCTGTTTTTTGTCAGCGCCGGCAGCCGCACTGCAATCCGGGGCGGATTCGGCGCGCTGTGGACGGCCGCCGCCGCGGCCACCCGCCGGGCCACGGCGGATAATTTTTTGCGTCCGACCATGGTAAACCCCTTGACGCGCGAAAATCCGGGGGATAATCTCGGGCCGGGCATGCCCAAGGTGGAACTGCGTTTTGAAGGCGACGGCGGCGGTCTGGAAATCATCGCCGCGCCCAAGGGCGGCGGCTCGGAAATCTTTGGGACTTTTTACCGGATGCTTTACCCGTCCGACGGTCGGGAAGGCATCATTAATTTTGTGCTGGACGCCATCCGCGAAGGTTGTTACGCGGGTAAAATATGTCCGCCGGCCATCATCGGGGTCGGCCTGGGCGGGACGGCCGACCTGTGCATGCGCCTGGCCAAGGAGGCGGCCGTTTTGCGTCCGCTGGGATCGCATAACCCCGATGAGGGGCTGGCTTCCCTCGAGCGGGAACTGCTGGCTGGGGCGCGCGCCATGGGCATAGGGCCGATGGGCGTCCGCGGCGTCAGCGCGGTCATGGGGCTGCATCTGTCCGCAGCGGCGACCCATACCGCCGCCTTGTCGGTGGCCGTCAACGCTCAATGCATGGTGGGCCGGCGCTGGAAAGCCGTACTGGCCGGCGACGGCTGCATTGAATACACGGGAGATTGTGAATGAACCAGGCGCCCGGCGGCATTCCCGATTTGCAATTGCCGTTGCACCCGGACCAGGCCCGCCGGCTGCGCCTGGGCGACATGGCAACCGTCAGCGGCCTGTTGTTTACCGGACGCAGCCGGCTGCATATCCGCGCCATCGCGGAAAACATCCTGCCGCCGATTGATTTTGCGGCGGTCAACGCTTTTTTCCATGTCGGCCCGGTCATGCGCCGGAAGGATGGCGGATGGGAAGTGGTCAGCATCGAGCCGACCTCCAGCATCCGGTTCGAACGCTACAGCCCGGAACTTATCCGCCGGCTGAATTTGCGGGTTTTGATCGGCAAGACGACCATGGGCCGCGGCACGGCTGCCGCCCTCCGGGAAGTGGGCGGGGTCCACCTGACCAAAATCGGCCTTTGCGGCAACCAATTGGTGTCCCAGGTCAAACGCGTCGTCAGCGTCCATTTTCTGGAGGAACTGGGCAAAACCGAAGCCGCTTGGGTTTTCGAGGTCGAGCGGTTCGGACCGTTTTTTGTGGATATTGACGCGCATGGCGGCAATTATTTCGAACAGCTTGACGCTGAAACCGAACGCAACATGCCGGGTTTGCGCGCCCGCCTGGGAGTTCCCCGGGATTTTGCCTATACCCGCGTCAACCCCGGTTAATCTTCCGGCATTCCTGGTCCATGCAAACCATCGGCATACTTGGCGGAGTCGGCCCGGAAGCCACCGCGGAATTGTTCCGGCGGATAATTCGCGCCACGCCCGCGGCTGCCGATCAGGAGCATGTGCCGGTGATTATCTTCAATATGCCTTCCATCCCGGACCGCACGGCGGCCATCCTGGGCCGCGGACCCTCGCCCGCGCCGGCCCTCCGGCGAACCGCCCGGCGCCTGGAAGACGCGGGCGCCGATTTCATTGTCATGCCCTGCAACACGGCGCATGCCTATCTGCCATCCATCCGCCGGGCCGTGCGCGTGCCGGTGCTGGACATGCCGGCCGCGGCCGCCGCGTACGTGGCCCGGCATTACCCCGCGGTCAGGCGGGTGGGCCTGCTGGCCACCACCGGCACCCTGCGGACACGGCTGTATCACAGCGCTTTCCAGCGGTTCCACCGCCGGGTGCTGGCGCCGCCGGCCGCCGCGCAGGCGCGGCTGGTTATGTCCGCCATTTACGGCCCCCGGGGCGTCAAGGCCGGCGGGCGCCGCTTGCCGGCCGGGCAACTGCGCGAGGCCGGCGCTTTACTCAAGCGCGCCGGGGCCGAACTGCTGATCGCCGGCTGCACGGAAATTTCCGTCGTCTTGCGCCGCGACTGCGCCGGGCTGCCGCTGGTGGACCCCTTGACGATTCTGGCGGAAATGGCCGTGCATCGCGCCGGGGCGGCGAATCCGCCGGCCGCGGCTCTGCTCAAATCCCGCCCATCCCCTCCGCAAACATAATCCTTGCTCCGTTGCGCCGGTCTTGATAGAATTTTCGCGCAAGCAAGGGAGATGCATGCACGCCCATCATTCGCGGATTTTGATTGTCGAAGACGAGCAGATTCTGGCTTACGATCTCAAACTGCGCCTGGAACGCATGGGGTATGAAGTCGCCGGCCCGGTGGCGTCCGGCGATCAGGTGCTGGATGAAATCGAACGCCGCCGCCCGGCTTTGATTCTGATGGATGTGCTTTTGCGCGGCCCGCTGGACGGCATTCAAGTTGCCGAAAAAATCAGCGCTCGTTTTTCCCTGCCGGTAGTCTATTTGACCGCATATTCCAACGAACAGATACTGGAGCGCGCCAAGCGCACCGCGCCATTCGGCTTTATCCGCAAACCGGCGGCCGATCATGAATTGCGCACGGCCGTGGAAATGGCGCTTTACAAGCATGCGCTGGATGAACGGCTGCGCCGCAGCGAGGCCATGCTGGCCGTCACCTTGCGCAACCTGGGGGAGGCGGTGGTCACCACCGACGCCGCCGGCCGGATCGAATACATGAACCGCATGGCGGAACGGCTGTCGGGCTGGTCGGCCGCAGAAGCGCTTGGCTGCGCCATCGGCGAGGTGCTGCGCATCCATGCCGAGTCATCGCCCGAGCCGCTGGATTTGCGGGCCGCGCATGCGGGCGGGCGGTTGTCCCTGGCCCGCGCGATCGGCAACTGCACTTTGCAGGCGCGGGGCAACCGCCGGATTCCCGTGGAAGTCTCGCTCTCCGCGCTGGGGGATACACCCCCGCAATCGCAGGGCCTGGTGGTCATGCTCCGGGACGTGTCCGACCGCGAATCCGCCCGCCTGCAAATTGAAGCCCTGCAGAAGCAGATGGAATTCGTCCTGATGGAAACGGGAACGCACGTGGACATCATAGACGCGCAGTTCAACCTGCGCTACGTGGACCCGGGCTGGCAGAAATTTTACGGCGCAACCAACGGGCGCAAGTGTTATGAATATTTTATGGGCCGCGACGCGCCCTGCCCGGGCTGCGGCATCATCCGCGCCCTGGCCACCAAGGACAAGGCTGTGACCGAGGAAATCATGGTGCGGGAAAACAACCGGCCGGTGCAGGTGACGACCGTGCCTTACCGGACGCCCGAAGGCGAGTGGCTGGTCGCCGAATTGAACGTGGATATTACCGAACGCAAACGCGTGGAAAACGCCATGCGCGTGCAGCGCGACCTGGGGCTGGTCCTGGCCGCCGCCGATTCACCGGCCGCCGCCCTGGAATTGTTTTTGAACGACGCCATGCAAATCAACGGCGTGGATTGCGGCGGGATTTATCAACGTACGGACGCCGACGGGGGATTAAGCTTGATTGCGGCGCGCGGGCTCTCGGCGGAATTCATCCGGGGCATAAAATGGATGGACCCGGCAATGGAGCAGTGGAAAATCATCGAAGCCGGCCGGCCGGTTTACATGCGGAGCGAAGATTTGCTGAAACCTTTCGCGGAGGCGGCGCGCGCGGAGGGCTTGCGCGCGGTCGCCGTGCTCCCGATCAAGCATCACGCGCGCCTGGTCGGTTGCTGCAACCTTGCCTCCCGCAAGTTGGATGAAATCCCCGAGCATTCGCGCAATACGCTGGAATTAATGATCAGCCAGGTCGGGGATTTCATCGGCCGGCTGCAGGCCGAGCAGGCAGTCAGGGAAAGCGAGGCCCGTTACCGGCATCTTTTCGACAACGCGCCGGTGGGCTTACCATGAAATCAACCGATGCGGCCTGATTACCCATGTCAATGCCACCGAATTGAAGATGCTGGGTTATGCGGCGGCGGACATGGTCGGCCGGCCGATCTGGGAATTTATCCTGCAACGGGAAGAAGCCCGGCAAGCCGTCGAGAGGCAGCTTGCATCCGGCACGGTGCCGGAAGCTTCCCTGGAATGGACCTTTGTCCGCCGCGGGGGCAGCCGGTTGCCGGCGCTGGTCAAATCCTACGCCCTGCTGGATGCGCAGGGAAGAATGCAGGGCATCCGCTCGGCCCTGCAGGATATTACCGAGCAGAAGAAATCCGACGCCGAACGCGCGCGCTTTGCGGCGCGGATGAGTGAAATTCAAAAACTGGAAAGCATTGGCCTGCTGGCCGGCGGCATCGCCCATGATTTCAACAACCTGCTGATGGGCATCCAGGGCAACGTTGAACTGGCGCTGATGAAAACGCCTGCCGGCGCGACGCCGTTATCCAATTTACAGGATATCCGCGCCGCCTGCCGGCGCGCGTCGGAATTAACCGCCCAACTCCTGGCGTACGCCGGCAAGGGCAAATACATGGTGCAATTGGTCAATCTGGCGGAACTCATCCGGGGTATGCTGCAGTTGTTGAAAACCCTGGCCGGCCACCATGCCGGGCTGCAGTTCGATCTGGAAGACGGCGCGCCATGCGTGGAAGCCGATGCGACGCAACTGCGGCAGGTGGTGATGAACTTGATTACCAATTCCGTCGAGGCGATGCAGCAAAAGCAAGGCGCCATCCGGGTGGCCGTGCGCGGCTTGGACATTGAGCCAGGCTATGTTCCCTCCAGGTTTTGTCAAAATCACACCCTGCCTCCCGGCCGCTACGCCGAATTGACCGTGCAGGACAACGGGTGCGGTATAGAACCGGAAGGGCTGCAGCGCTTGTTCGAGCCTTTTTACACCACCAAATTCATGGGGCGCGGGCTGGGGCTGGCGGCGGTGCTGGGCATTGTGCGCAATCACGGCGGCGATATCAATGTCGTCAGCGGGGCCGGCCAGGGCACCGAGTTCCGCATCATACTGCCGGGCGCCGCCGCGGCCGGCCGCGGCGCCGGGGAACGGCCGATACCGGCCTCCGGATGAACCCTGATCCGGCCGATTGACTTACCAGCTTGCATTAAAGGCGGGCTTGGTGTATCTTGTCTTCATATTTTGCGGCTCCCTGTCACTGGCTGACCGGCGGAAGGCCGGATGGAAAACGCTGGATGAAATTGCCGAAGACATATCGGAAGATGCTGCCGGCGGGATTGCTGCTGGCGTTGGCGGTGCTGGCCGGCTGCAGCCGGTACGGCCGCGGCGATTCGGAATTGCACGACCCGTTGATCCAGCAGGCGCGCGCGCGCGAGCGGGAAGGCGAAAAAGACATGGCGCTGACGATCCTGAACCGCGCGCTGGTGCGCAAGCCGGAATTGGCCCAGGCGCATCTGGATGCGGCCCTGCTTTACGATCGCCACAAACAGGACTATATCCGCGCAATCTATCACTACACCCGCTTCCTGGAACTCCGTCCGCATGCCGACAAGCGCACCATGGTCGAAGACTTGATCCGCCAGGCGCGCATGGCCTATGCCGCCGGCCTGGTTGACCAGGAATTCAACCTGGATTACCGCATCCGCCAGTTGCGCGAGGAAAACGCGCGCTTGCAACATGACCTGCGGGAAGTGCGCGCCAACCTGGCGCAATTGCGCCTGGCCGGGCGCGTCGCGCCGGCGCCGCCCGCCCCGCAGTCGCCGCCGCCGGCTTCCGCGCCGCCCGCCGCCGATGCCACCTACCGGGTGCAGCCGGGCGATACGCTCTCGAAAATAGCCGCCAGGCTTTACCGGAACCCGCGGAAATGGAACTTGATTTTCGAGGCTAACCGCGACGTTTTAACGGGGCCGGAAAAGTTGGCGGCGGGCCAGGTATTGCGCATTCCGCCGCAAGAATAAGGAGATGGGCCGCATGAATAGAACCGATTTTATAGATGATGATTTGATCCAGCGCCGGGATGCGGTGCGGCAGGTTAAAATCGGCCCGGCCGCCGATGCCGCGCCCGCGGCGCCGGCGGCGCCGAAAAGCGGGCCCGTGCCCGTGCAGGAATTGAACCTGACGCCCCTGGCGCAGCGCCGCAATGAAATCAACAGCCAGATGGTGGACCGCCTGGACGAGTTGGAGCGTCTGCGCGCGCGCCAGCAAGCGCTGGAAAAGGAGCGCAATGCCCTGGAGCAATTGCGCCAGAACCAGGAAAAATATGAGACCGGGAAACAGGAACTGATCGAACGCCTGGATCAATATCTGGTGTATCTGGAGCGCGAGGAAGTGCGTTTGCACCAACACCTCGCCCTGGTGACGGAAACCTATGCGGCGTTCAAGGATATGCTGGAAACGGCGCGCGGGTTAGACGAATCAAAATGGCCGGCGGACAGCGCCGGTTTCCGCGAGGAACTCCACCGCTCGCTGGTGATCGTGGAAAACGCGCGTAAGGAATTCAACCAGGCGGTCGGGCGCATCGAGGCCCTGCATGGCGACAAAAGCCTGCCCATGCCGGTGGTCCCCGCGGCCGCTGCCGGATCGGCCGCGCCGCCCAGTTCTTTCGGTTCATGGATGCTCCTGGGGTTTGCCGCCAGCCTGCCGCTGATTATTACCATTGCGGCGGTGGCCATTGTCATATATTTCCGTTTTGCCTATTAGTCCTCCGCCGGGAATGGAATGCCGCATGGCCCTGGGAACCAGAAATTCATCCGTAATTGACCGCCGCCTGCAGGAATTGCAGCGCGAAATGGCGCGCCTGGAACGGGAAATGAAAACCGCAAACCGGGTTCCGCCCCGGCCGCCGCCGCCCGCGCCGCGCCCGGCCGGCGGCGGGGAGGAAGATTTGTTTGCCCGCGCCGCGCCGCCGCCGCCCGCGCCGGCCAATCCGCCGACTGTGGCGCCGCCGGCCGATAAGCCGTTCAAGACCGCCCGCCAGGCTTCGCGATTCGGCCGCGAACGGTTTGCCAATTATTTCATGGCCGGCCATTTTCAGGATTTGCGCCCGTCGCGCCAGGAAGTGCGCGTCTTGCGCAACAAGGCGATCCTGATGCTGGTGCTGGTGCTGCTGCTGATTTTCTGGCTGTTTTATTATTACGGGTTTCATTAAGCCTGGTTAATCAAAGGAGGATGAATATGCGCGGATGGATGATTCTGGCGGCTGGTTTGGCGGCGGGCGCGTCCTTGGGCGCCACCCCGTTGCGCGTGGCTTTGCTGGATTTTGAAAATAGTGCCACCACTTCGGCCGACGCCGGCGACCTGGCGGGTGTGACGCCGCAGGCTCTCTCGGCGAAAGGCGCAACCGCGCTGGGACGCGCCCTGGCTAACCAGCCGGATTTCGTGCTGGTTGACCGCCGCGATTTTGTCCGGCGCATGCAGCCGGTGCGGCCCGGCGCCGGCGGGCCGCAATACCAGCCGTCCTTCCTCCAGGCCGCGCAGGCCGTCAATGCCGACCTGGTTTTGCGCGGCACGCTGCTGAGTTATGCTCCGGGCAAGCAGGTCGTCAACCTCGGCGGGATGAAGACGGAATTCACCACCTTGTCCTTGCGCATCGCCCTGGAAGCCCTGGACGCGCACGACGGCTCCGTGATAGCCTCGGAAGACGGCGTGGCGCGCCGCGAGTTCCGCCAGACGGAGTCCCTGCGGACCGTGGTGGGCGAGGATGAGTTGGTCGAACTGCTGCAATCGGCCATCGGCAAGGCCGTCCCCGGGTTGAAATCCGCCCTGGCCAAGCGCCAGCAGCAGCTGCAGGACCGGCCGCGCGTAAAATTGAGCGTGCAGACTTCCGCCGACCCGGCCCTGGTCGAAATAGACGGCATGCTGGTCGGCACAACGCCTTTGAAGGATTTTGCGGTCTATGCCGGCGACCATGTGCTGACCGTGGGCAAGGCCGGGTACCAGGATGTCAACAAGCGCATCCTGGTCCAGTCCGACACGGCCATCGAAGTGCCCATGCTGCGCACGCAGTTGAGCGCCGATGAAATCAAGGAAGTGCTCGAGAAAGCCCGCTTGAACATCGTTTCCGGGGTGCCCGAAGCCGCCCTGGAAATCCACCAGGTGGACCTCAACATGGAAAAGCCGGCGCCTTGAGGCACCAGGATCAGCGCGTTACCAGCGCCACGCTCAGGGCAATCAGGGCAATGCCGGCGGCTTTGCGCCAGGTCAGGGCTTCGCGATAGAGGATGATTCCCGCGGCGCAGGCAATCAGCGGCCAGGCGGAGGTGATGATGGCCGCCCGGCTGACGCCCAACCCCCGGATGGCGTAAAAAAACAGGTAATATCCGCAGCCGAAACTGAGGACGCCGTGCGCGGTGTAACGCAGGATGTCGCCCGCGGGCAGACGCCGGACGGCGCCCAGGCGGCCGGCAATCCCCAGTCCGGTTAAATGCGCGGCCGCACCCCACGCCAGCGCCATGATGGTGGCCGGCAGCGCCGCGATGGTCTGCAGCGCCTGCCGCATGAAGATGTCGCCCAGCGCCCAGCTGAGCGATGCCAGCAGCGCGCAGATGATGCCGCGCCGCGCCGCCGCGGAGACCGTTGCGCCCGCCCCCCGCGGCCGCCAGGTCAGCAGCGCCGCCCCCAGCACGGCCAGCAGGCCGGCCAGGACCACCCGGCCGGTGACCGCTTCCATGCCGAGCGCAAATGCCAGGAGCACCACCATGACCGCCTTCAGGCGGGTCAGCGGCACCGCCACGGATATTTCCGCGGATTTTATGACTTCGTAGAAGAAAATCGTGGCCAGCGGGAATTGGCAGATGCCGCCCAGCGCCAGCCATAAACCGGGTCGTGAAAACAACGCCGCCGCC
>JAXGSX010000008.1:0-26274 GCA_040775225.1 Kiritimatiellia bacterium
CGCCTTGTAACGCCCTCCAAATACATGCCCCCATAATTTGTGCCGCACATTGTACCGGCGGGTATACGTATTTTGCAACCAGCGCATCCCGTCTACCAGATTCGCCTCCGGGGTCTCCAGCGCCAGATGGTAATGATTTGGCAACAAAACATAAGCATGCACAATAAATCCTGTCCGTCCGCATGCGTCGCCCAAGGTTGTTATAAATCGCTTGCGATCCTCATCATCTCTCACAATATATTCACGACGATCCCCGCGCGCCATGACGTGATATAACGCTCCGACATATTCTATTCTGTGTTGTCTTGCCATGGAACAAATGTCTCATACCCGCGCTCATTTGTCAACCAATATCTTAATATCTACTGACTGACCCCTATTTCTGACCAATCCACGCGAATTGTCGTTCTGAGACTGGTTTGCATTGGGGAATTGCGATCAGAATACCTGAAGCAGACAACTGTAAGTTGTTTTTGTGAAAGTTCAAAATCTTGACAAGGAGGGCGGGAAACACAATGATGGGCGGATATGGACTCGATCTATACCACGACCATCACCGACGAGGCCCGGCGCCGGGGCATCGGCGTCGAAGTGATTGACGCCGAAACGCCGATCTTCCTGTTGAAACACGCCGGGCGGGCGGTACGCTGCTTCAACGCGCTGACCGACCGCGTGGGCGCGGTCACGTTCCTGCTCGCCCAGGATAAGCGCCTGGCTA
The DNA here is from genome assembly GCA_040775225.1 of Kiritimatiellia bacterium. Lineage (GTDB taxonomy): Bacteria > Verrucomicrobiota > Kiritimatiellia > JAAZAB01 > JAAZAB01 > JAXGPF01. The sequence continues at coordinate 719 of JAXGSX010000008.1, forward strand.
ACCAGTTCCTGGCCCGGCACAATTTCCCCGTGCCGCGGCAGATGAAATATACCGACCGGGTTGCGGCGCGGACGTTTTTGCGCCAGGTTGGCTGCTTGGTGGTCAAACCCTGCCGGGAATGGGGCGGGCGCGGGGTTTCCGTGGCCATCCGCACGCCCGGCGAGCTGGATCGCGCCGTGCGGCGCGCCCGCGTTTTCAGCGAGGATATCGTGCTGGAGGAATACGTCCGCGGGATTGATTACCGGGTGATTATTGTGGACGGCCAATTCGTCGCGGCCATCGAACGCCGGCCGGCGTCGGTCACCGGCAATGGCCGGGATACGATCCGCGCGCTGATCCGCCAGGCGAATGCCAGGATGCGCAAGATTGACCCGAGTTGCCGGATTCCGCTGGACGCTGAAACAGCGCGTAATTTGCGCCATTTTAACTTGAATATTGATGACATCCCCCGCGCCGGGAAGCGGGTCCAGGTGCGCCTGACCACTAATTACCATACCGGCGGCGCGGTCCTGGATGTCACGGACAAAGTGCCGCGGGCGCTGGTCAATATGGCGCGCCGGGTCGCGCGCCTGTACGGGATTCCGGTCATGGGCGTGGATTTCCTTGCCGGCCGGTTGGGCACACCCTGCCGGGTGGTAGAATTAAGTCCCGACCTGGCCATTTCGCCCCCGGAGGGCGCCAAGGTGGCAGTCCGTTTCATGGATTATTTTTTTCCGGAAACAAAATCCTGAATCCGTGATGCGTTTTTTATAAAAATTACGCATGCAAAGACTTATGTATTTTGAGCTAATGCCAAAAACACAAAAACACTTTAAGCTGATCGGCTGCAACGTCTTGCGGCGCGAGCTGAACCGCTGTATTGCGCGTTCGCCAAATATTGTGGACATGGTGATGCTGCCGCAGGGATTGCATGACCAGCCGGACATCCTCCGCAACTCGGTGCAGGAGACGATAGACGAGCCCCTGCGTCCGCGGCAGCGGCCGGGCCGGCCGCTGGGTTCGGCTGGAGCGGATCGGCCTTATGACGCCATCCTGATCGGTTACGCCCTGTGCAGCAACGGCTTGGCCGGCATTGCCGCCCGGGAATGCCCGGTGGTGATTCCCAAGGCGCACGACTGCATTGCGCTGCTGCTAGGCTCGCGCCAGCGTTACCGTGAATATTTTGACACCCATCCCGGCACCTACTGGTACAGCGCCGGCTGGATAGAAACCTGCCTGATGCCGGGCAAGGCGCGCCTGGATGCGGCCTTGCGCGAATATGCCGCGAAGTACGGCGAGGATAACGCGGAATACCTGCTTCGGATGGAAGCCGACTGGCTTAATAAATATCGCCGGGCTGTCTACATAGACAATGGGTTTCCCAATGCCGAAGCGGAAAAAGGTTTTACGAAAAAGTGCGCGGCGGAATTGGGATGGGAATACGCGGAACTATCCGGGGATTTAACCCTGCTGCAGAAACTGGTAGACGGTATGTGGGACGAACGCGAATTTTTGATCGTGCCCCCCGGGCGCGTTTCCGCGGCCGACCCGGCGCATTCCGAGGTGCTGAAATTGGCATGAGTCCGCAGCTTTTGCCGGTAAAATCAAGAGATTGATGAGGTGTTGCTTATGAATTGCTGCAGCTTTCGCCTGCCACGCCTGGTGTCGGCCGCAGGTCTGATCGGACTGTTCGGCCTGGCCGCGGCGGCTAATCCCGCCGATGCCACTCCCCCTCCGCCCCCGCCACTTCCGCCGCAGCAGATGACGGGGATTGGCATGTCGGCGGCAGGCAATGTGCGGCCTGCGCCTGCGGCCCGTGACGCTGTTACCCGCCGGCCGCCTTGGATAACTTATTACTACACTTACGAGGAACAGGCCGGATTCGACCCGGACACCATCAATTTCCCTTACGACAAGGTGATCATGCATGACGCCTTCCTGCAGATCGCCTTCCCGGTCTACCTCCGGCCGGAATGGCGGGTTTTCAGCGGGGTGGACCTGCAATGGACGCAATTTGATTTCCAGGGCGGGGGCGATCCGGAAAAATATTCTGAAACCAGGAACCTGTTCGCCTGCGGCGTGCCGATCCGGGTGTCGGCGTCTTTGCCGAAAGACTGGACGGGCACGCTCATGGCTGCCCCGGCGATTTACAGCGATATGGAAGACGTAGACAGCGGCGCCTGGCGTTTTACCGGCCTGGCGTTAGGGGGCTACCGCTGGTCGCCGCAGTTGAATTTATCCGCCGGATTGGCTTACGGGCGAATCATGGGCCGGGAAATGCCGTTCCCGGTAGCCGGCCTGACATGGGATCCGCGGCCGGATTGGCGGATCAACCTGATGTTTCCGAATCCCGGCATAACTTACTCGCCAACGGAGCGACTGCGCTGCATGGCGATGATTACACCTTCCGGGAACGAGTGGGACGTCCGCAAGGATTTCACGGGTAAAACCGGCGATTTTGACCTGCGTTTCAAGGGATTCCGGACCGGCTTGCGCCTGGAATATGCGCTCGGCAAGCACCTGCTTTTGCGCTGCGCCGGCGGGCTGGTGTTCCACCGCCGTTACGAGTTGCGGGAAGACGGCGCTACCGTGGCCGAAGCCGATGTCGATGAAACCTGGTTCGCCCAGGTTGGTCTGGCGGTGCGTTGATCCGTCCCGCGCGTTTTCACGCATGGTTGCGGAGTTTCAGTTCCAGCGGATGCGGCTGCAGGTAGTATTGGGCCAGCAGGTAGTCCGCCTGGCAGCGGCGCGCATGGTGCCGGAGCAGGGTTACGGGCACAATCAACGGCACCAGCCCCTGGTGAAATTGCTCGATGACGTCCATCAACTCGCGTTTGTCCGGCTCCTCCAGTCTGGCGCGCAGGAACCCATACATATGCTGCAGGATGTTGGTGTGTTTCTTGACCGTCGCCGGCGTCCGCATGGCCTGCATTAACAGGGCTTCGTATTCCGGGATGGCCGCGCGCGCATCCCGCGCCCGCAAGCCGGCCAATAACCGGCCCAGCCGGCGCATGCCGGTTTCGTTATGGGACATGATCAGCAGCTTGTTCCGGGCGTGGAAATCCATGAGCGTTTTCAACGCCGGCAAGGTCCGCAGCGCCTGGCGGAACCGGTGCAGCGTAAACACCCGCACAATAAAATTTTCGCGCAGGTCCGGGTCATGCAGCCGGCCTTCGTCAATCACCGGCAGGTTGGGGAAGCGCTGGATGAAAGCGCCGGCGAAGAGTCCCGGGGCCCGGCCGATGACGGCGCCCTTGTCGTTATAGACCTTGACCCCCTCCAGGCCGCTGCTGGGCGAGCGCGATTTGAAGATGAATCCGCATAAGTCCTCGTGCTCCAACGTGTTAATCCGTCCGGCGGACCAAGCGACCATCCGCTCGGTGTGGTCCAAGCCGGTTTTGATGGTCACGAGGCGCGGCGCGGACGGGTCGCCGGTAAGGCGCATGGCCTCCCGGGGCACGGGCAGCCCGCATTCAACTTCCGGGCAGACGCCGACGTAAGTAAAATACCGGCCCAGTGTATCAGTCAGGTACCGGTCGTGCTTGTGCTGCCCGTCATAACGCACCGGCTCACCGAGCAGGCAGCGGCTGATGCCGATCGTGATTTTGTCCATGCGGATCTTTACAGTTATCAGCAGGCGGGGCGGTTTATTGGTCTTCGGCCAGGTTTTGGATGGCTTTCTGGAGCACGGCCGCCGAGGCCCGGAGGGCGGAAAGTTCGGTTTCGGCCAGCGGGCCTTCAATCACCTTCTTGACGCCTTCCCCGGCCACGATGCAGGGCACGCCCAGGCAAACGCCGCGGATGCCGTATTCTCCGTTCAGCATGGCCGACACGGAAAGCACGCTGTGCTGGTCCCGTAGCACGGCGCCGGTAATCCGCACGAGGGCCAGGCCCACGGCGTAATACGTGGCGCCCTTATACCCGATGATGTGGTAAGCCGAATTGCGGACTTCCTGCTCGATTTTTTTGCGTTCGGCGGCCCAATCGGCGCACCTGCCGCAGACCGGGCAAAAGGCATCCATAGGCATGCCGGCGATATTGGTCAACGACCAGGCGACGCTCTCGCTGTCGCCATGCTCCCCCAGCACGTATCCGTGGACGTTGTGCGGATCAATGCCGCAGTGGCGGCTTAAGATGTGGCGCAGCCGGGCGCTGTCAAGCACCGTGCCGGAGCCGATGATGCGTCCGGACTCCCACCCGCTGCCCTGGATGGCCACGTAAGTCATGACATCCACGGGGTTGGTAACCACCAGCAGGACGGCTTGGGATTTCTGCGCCTGGATTTCCCGCACGATGCTGCGGATGACGGCCGCATTCTTCCGCAGGAGCTGCAGCCGTGTCTCGCCCGGCCGCTGGGCCGCGCCGGCGGTAATGACGATCAATTGCGCATCCGCATAGTCGCCGGCCTCGCCCAGCCGGATGGTAACGGTCGGGAAAAACGGCTGGCCATGCACCAGGTCCAGCGCCTGCCCGCGCGCCAGGTCGGCATTCCGGTCGAGCAGCACAATTTCATCGGCCAGCCCGCTTTGGGCGAGGGCGTAGCAGAACGTGGACCCCACGGCGCCCGCGCCCACCACCGCCACTTTCCGGCGTTTTGTTCCAGAGACTGTCATATTATGAGCCGATTCACGATGTTTAACTTGTTTCTATCATAGCCAAGGCGTTATGTCACGGCGGAATTGAAGATTACAGCCGGAATACGTGCGGGCAGGGATACAGGACCCGGCAACCGGAGGCGGTCACCACCACGACATCCTCCACGCGCACTCCGCCGACATTGCGGTAATACAGCCCGGGCTCCACCGTCACCACCTGCCCGGCGCGCAGGCGGTTGTCCTGCAGGCCGATGCGCGGCGCTTCATGGACTTCCAGGCCCAAGCCATGGCCGACACTGTGAATAAACCCTTCCATGCGGCCGGGCTCCAGCTTGGTTGTAAACCCGGCCCGCGTAAAATAATCCAGCACCAGATCGTAAATCCGGCGCGCCGTTACCCCCGCGCGGATGTTGGTGATTGCCAGGCGCTGCGCACGCCGGACGGCCTGGTACATCCCGGCCAGTTCAGGCGACGGGGCGTCTTTAACGACTGTCCGCGACAGATCGCCCCAATACCCATGCTCCAGGTGCCGGGGAAAAATATCGAGCACGATGCCCTGCCCGGCCATTAACGGCCCGGCGCCGGTTTCATGCGGGTCCGCCGCCGCGCGGCCGCAGGCCACGATCGTGCCCCATCCCATGCAATCATACTGGAGTAAGGTCGCATGGACCGCGCGTCTTACGCGTTCCGCGGTCAGGATGCCGCCGCGGTCATGCAACCGTCCGCGCCGGTCAACATCCGCGCGGCGGATCAAGCCGACGGCGGCCTGCATGGCGGACACCGCCGCGCGTTGGGACTCCCGGAGGCGGACCAGTTCCGGCGCGTGTTTGATTTCGCGCTCGGGAAAAACCGGCTGCGCCATCACTTCCGCGCGCACACCGGCGCCAATCAGCCGCTGCAGGATCCCGGCGGGAAATTCGGACGGCACCCGCACCGTGCGAATGCGCAGCTTGCGCAGCAGGCCCAGACACCAATCTTCCAGCGTTCGCGGCGGCCGGCGATTGACGGGCAATTCCGCCGGCGTGAATACCTGCAAGCGCCCTGCAAACAAGCGGCGCGCGCGCGCCGCTTCCATCCCGCCGACCGCAAGGTATTGCCGGCGCCCGCTTTTTAAAAACAACACCGGATCGCTTCCCGAAAACGGCGCGGCATAGAATAAATCGGCGTTTATTTGAGGAATTCCGGCCAATAATATAGGGCTTGTTAATTTATTCATGATTTATTACTATTTTCACGTGTTATCCGGCGCGGATTGCGTTAATTCATTACATACCAGCCCGATTGATAAACCTGAAGCATCTTTTTACGCCATAAAATATTTCAGGTTGGCACAACTACATATTGTTGCATAATTCCCTTAAAACAACAACATTTTGGACAAAATGTGTTTTGTATTTTTTTTTCTTGTTTTTCGCTTGCCAACGGGGAGCGCCACAGGTATGCTCCGCCCTTGTTGGGCAAGGACAGAGGCGGGGCGGCCTGTTAATAACCTGTTAACTATGTTAAATAAATCCCTTTATTTTCACATCAACTATCTTGCGTAACGGCATTTAAGTTTAACATGCTTTTTATTGGGGGGGCAACCGGACCATGGAATTGGCCGAAGCGATTTGGAAAAAAGCCTGCAACGAGCTTCAAAAGAAACTTCACGAGGATATATATTCACGCTGGATTGCCGTAATATCCGCCGGCCGGATTGAAGCTGATGCCATGGTGCTTTATGTCAGCAATGACATCTACCAATCATGGCTGGAAGAAAACTATCTTCCGGTAATCCGTGAAACTGTCGCCGAAGTCTGCGGCGAAACTTACAACATAATTTTCGAAGTGCATCATGACGGGATGCTGCCCCTGCCGCTGGAAAGCATTCCCCCGGCGCTGGAAAAGACCGGCGCGGCTTGTCCGCGGCGCCGTCTGCCGGCGTCCGCCGGCGGGGAGCTCGGCGGCGTGCTTAATCCAAGATATTCATTCAAAACATTCGTCGTCGGCCCATCGAATAACTTTGCCCATGCCTCTTCCATGGCGGTGGCGCAGGCGCCCGGCAAGGCATATAATCCGCTTTTTATTTACGGCGGCGTCGGTCTGGGTAAAACGCATTTAATGCAGGCTGTCGGACACGAAGTGCTGACCAATTCCCGCGGCAACATACATTACCTTTCCTGCGAGTCCCTGATGAATGAATACATCGAGGCCTTGCAGCACCGCCGGATCAAGCAATTCCGCGACAAGTATCGCGGGACGGACCTTTTGATGATTGACGATATCCATTTCCTTTCCAAGACCGGCGCGCTACAGGAGGAATTTTTCCATACTTTCAACGTGCTTTACGACGCGCATAAGCAGATCGTCATGACCAGCGACCGCCCGATCGGGGAAATTTCCGGGCTCGAGCAGCGCTTGGTTTCGCGTTTCGAATGGGGGCTCGTGACCGAATTGATGCCTCCCGATTTTGAGACGCGCATGGCCATCCTGCGCTCGAAGCAAAAAACGCTTAATTTCTCGATCAACGAAGACGTCCTGGTTTACATTGCCTCCAACATAAAATCAAACATCCGCCGGCTGGAAGGCGCTTTAAACACCATAACTTCCTACGCATCGCTTTACAAACGGCCGGTGACAGTGGAAATTGCGGAAGATGTCCTGCGCCGCAATATTGACCACGAACGCCGGAATCCGATCACCATCAACATGATCCAAAAGCAAGTGGCGGAATTTTTCGACATCCGCATGGCGGACATGACCAGCAAACAGCGTTCGCAGAACGTGGCCCTACCGCGCCAGATCGCCATGTTCCTTTGCCGCCGCATGACCAAATCCTCTTTTCCTGAAATCGGCGCGGCTTTCGGCAAGACGCATGCCACGGTGCTCCATGCCCACCGCTGCATTGAAAAGCGGTTCGCCAAAGACAAGCAGATATCCCAGGCCGTTGAAAGAATCTCGCGCCAGTTGGAAGGATCAACATTGATCGCGACCCAGGCTTGATTCCCTGTGATATAAATTCCTGTAGAAAATCTGAATGCAATCTTTACATAAAATTGTTAATAAACCAGGGCGCATGCCGGCGGCCGCGTTTTGATAAATCTTTATTAAAATCAATCAACAACAAGTTTGTTGCAGGCCTTTTTTTTATCTGCTGCCGCCAAGCATTTTATACTTGTTTTAAACATTATTTACATCCATAATAATAATAAAAATAAATATAAATTAATATCCGGATATCTCAACAAACACAATGGAGCTTAAATGAAATTTATCGTCGCCAAGGATGTTTTTCTGAAAGGCCTGCAGATGGTGCAGTCCATCATCAGTTCCCACAACACTGCCGCCGTGCTTTACAACATTCTTATGACGGCGGAAAACGGGATACTTAAAATGGCGGCCACGGATTTATCCGTCAGCCTGCAATTTTCGATAGACGGTGTCGAAGTAAGCGAACCCGGCGCCACCACGCTGCATGCCCGGCGATTGTTGGGCCTGATCCGGGAATTGCCGGGCGAAAAGATTGAGATTTGCGTTGATGACAAGCATACCGCTACCATTCAGGCGGGATCTTCCAATTACAAGATCTACGGCATTCCGGCGGAGGAATTTCCGCCGATCAAGATCAACGAGACGGAAAAAGTATTTTCCCTGGAACAGGGCGCATTCCGTGAGATGTTGAGAAAAACCGTTTATGCCGTTTCCACCGATGAAAGCCGGCAGGTGTTGAACGGCATTTTAATGACCGTTGCCGAGCAGAAGTTGACGGTGGTGGCGACGGACGGGCGGCGCCTGGCGCTGGTCGAGCAGGAAATCGAAATTCCGGTGGACGTACAGGCGAACGTGGTCATTCCCACCAAAACCGTAAACGAATTGGTTAAGACGCTTAGCGACGAAGGCGCGCTGAAAATCAAAGTCGTTGACGGGATGGTTTCTTTTGAATTGGAAAATGTCGTCATTGTGTCAAAATTGATTGACGGCAATTATCCCAATTACCGGCAGGTCATTCCCAGCCAGTGCGAAGAGAAAATCACTCTGGAGCGCGAAATATTCCTGGCAACCCTGCGGCGCGTATCGCAGCTGGCCAAGGAGAAAAACGTTCCCGTCCGTCTGACCTTCGATAAGAACCAATTGCGCGTTTTTGCCAGCGTTCCGGACGTGGGCGAAGCGGATGAAACCATGCCGATCAAATACAAGGGTAAAAAAATCGCCATGGCGTTCAATCCCGATTACTTGATGGACCCCCTGCGGAATCTCACCAGCGATGAAGTAAATATCGAGATGGTTGACGAGTTAAGTCCGGCCGTCATCAAATGCGACATTCCATTCCTTTACGTTATCATGCCGCTGCGGTTGAGTTAAAGCGATGCGGCGCCGGCGCGTTATCCAGCGGGTATACAGTGGCTTTCCGTTTTATCAGATTATGCCTGTGCGCCGCCGCCATGGCCAACGGGACGCGCGCCAGCGAGATTGTAATCCTGCATACCGCCGATGTTCACGGACATGTCTTTAATGCCGGTCTCTGCGGCGAAGCCCGGGAGGAAGGCGGATTGCTGCGCTGCGCGGCGTTGGTCAAGTCCGTACGAAAAAGTAGTCCGGATGCGGTGCTGCTGGATATTGGCGATGTTTTCCAGGGAACTGCGGAAAGCCGGCGCTCGCGCGGGTTGCTGGTGGCGGAAATTATCAGCGCGATGGATTATGACGGATTGGTGCCTGGCAACCATGAATTCGACTGGGGCATAGAAGCGCTGCTGAAATTTTATGAAAAGGCCGGGGCCAAAGTTTTAGCGGCGGACATCTTTACCGCCGACGCCGCGCATTTCACCCAGGCCGGGCTCTGGCCGGCATCCCAACAACAGGATCTCCGGCCGCCGGGATTTCAGCCGTTTTTCGTCAAAAACATCCAGGGTGCGCGCCTGGCGGTGATCGGATTAAGCAACCAGCACATGCCGCGCTGGTTCAAGCCGGAATCGCTCGGGCAGTGGTTGTTTTTCGATTCCATTGAGGCCATCCGGGGCATTTTAAACAGCGTGCGCGCGGCCAAGCCGGATATAATTGTTCTGGCCGTGCACCAGGGTTATCGCGATTGGGGCGACAATCCGGCCAATCGCATCAATGAAATAGCGGCGAATTTTCCCGAATTTACGGCAATCATCGGGGCGCACACCCATAATGCCGCGCCGATGGAGGAAATCAACGGCGTTTTATACACCCAGGCCCCTCCGTACGCCCGCAGCCTGGGCAAAATTACCATTACTTTCGATGTCAAACGGAAGAGGATTGTCCGCCGGCATGCTGAATTGCTGCCGGCGGATGCGGCGGTGCCGCCCGAGCCGGAATTGGCGGCCCGGTGCGAAAAAGTTCGCCGGCAGACCGAGGAATATCTTGATGAAACCATAGGGTCGGCGGCCTGCGATCATTCCCCGGCGCCGGTATCGCCCGGCCAGTCGCGCATTCAATCGCTGATTGCCGCCGCCGTAGCCGAACGCACGGGCGCGGATGCCGTGCTGCATGGCGCGCTGGCGGATGCGGCGCTTTATGCCGGGAAAGTGCGCATGCGGGATGTCTGGCGGGTGCTGCCTTACGAAAACAATATAGGCGTTGCCCGTCTCACGGCGGATGAGATCGAGGAAATCCTGGCGGAAAACAGCCGGTATTACAATTCGCCCCAGTTCCGCGGCGTTTATGGATTGACATACCGGCTGGCGTTTGACAGCCGGTTACCGCGCATCAGCGATGTCAGTATCGGCGGCCGCCCGGCGGAGCGCGGCGGCCGGCGGTATACCATTGCCTTCAACAGTTTTGACCTGGCGTCGGCGGGCGACCGTCTGCCGCGGTTGCGCGAAATTACCGAACGGCCGGCCAGCGCCTTGCGCGACACCGGCTGGGACACCCGGCAGATAGTTATTGATTATATTACCGCCCATCCTGATTTTGATATTTTAAACGTGCCGCCGGCTGCCGGCGCCGTCGTGGCGCCTGACACGGCGGTTCGGCCGGAGCGGGAACGCAAAAAATCCAACTGAACCCGGAGGAATATATGCAGAGCAAAGCCGCTGAATTTGACGTGGTGATCGGCTTGGACATGGAAACGGATGTGGGATCGTTTACGTCCAATTACGCAGGGGTGCAAAAAGGCACGCCGCGGTTGTTGAAAATTTTGCGCCGGCATGCGGCGGAGGCCACTTTTTTCTGGACCGGCCATGCCGCCGAACAGAACCCGGACATGGTGCGGCAGGTTGCGGCGGCGGGCCATGAAACCGGCTGCCATGGATTGTATCATGAAACCCTGGGCGACCCGCTTTTCCCCTTGCCCAACAACTGGCCGCTCCTGCCCGGGGAAGTCGGCGGCCGGATCCGGCTGGGAACTGAAATTGTCGGCAGGATTGCCGGCAAGCGGCCGGTAAGTTTCCGTTGTCCGCGCCTCTGGGGCAGCAACCGGGTCATGCGGGAGCTGGAAAACCTGGGGTATATTGCCGATGCGTCGCTGCCGCTGTATTTTTACCGCACCATGTTTGTGCCGTACCATCCTTCCGCGAAAGATTGGACCAAGCCGGGCCGGATGCGCATTCTGGAATTGCCGAATTTTTGCGATTTGACTATGAAAAGCAAGGACCCGCTATACAACCGCGACCGCGATCAATGGCCGTTGTTCAGGACCAAATCCGCGGCCGCACTTCTGGCCAAGGTTGATTCCTTCATCGCCTATGTGCGCCGGCGCCGGCAGCGGCCGGTGCTGGTGTTCTATTTCCACCCGTGGGAATTCCATCCCATGCCGCAGGGCGCCATTGATTATGGCGAGGCTTCCGTGCGGCCGCTGCCATTTATTGTAAAAAATTGCGGTCCGCGCGCCCTGGCAGAATTTGACAAATTGTGCCTGGGCCTGCGCCGCCGGGGAGCCCGGTTCGTCACCGCCGGCAAACTGGCCCGCGAACGGCAAGGACGGCAACATGCAACTTGAAGAATTAAGCCAATTGTTCAAAAACAGCCTGCGGAGACACCACCTGGTTGGCGACGCGCGGGCCGGCGTGCTGATCGGGCTGGATTTGGAAGGGCGGCTGTTTGCCGTCTCGGGGGGGGAAGTGTTGAACCGTGTTAATCCCGCGGCGTTTGAGGGCGTTTCCACCATGGAGTCCTATCTCAATCCCGGCGGCGACGGGCTTTGGCCGGCTCCGGAAGGATCGCGCCTGGGATATGAATATGCCGCAGGCAAATGGCGCGTGCCGCCGGGATTGACGGGGGCACGGTACCGGGTGGTCGAGGCTGGAGACAACATGGCGACCGTCCGGGCGGAAATTGATCTTATCAATTCTCTTGGCCAGGGATTGCCTATGCTTTTTGAAAGACGCATCCGCGTGGAACAACCCGCGGAACTTGCCGGCCATGCCGTCCGGGTAATGGTGAACGAACGCCTGCAATACCTTGGCCGGCGCCCGCTGCTGCGGCAGGACGCCGTGATAGCACCCTGGACCCTGGCCCAGTTTGATTCCGGCCCCGGCGCGGAGGTGGTGTTTCCCGGCCGCGCCGGCATGCCGATACATGATTTTTACGATTCCAGCCGCGACCGGCGCCGGCATGACGGAGAACTTTGGCACACGCGCACCGACGGCGGCGGGGCGCGGTACCAGATCGGGTTGGAGTCCGGCGCGCCATGGATTGAATACCGTTACCCGGCCCGCGGCTTAATTGTCCGGCGCGCGGCCGCGCCGCTGGGGCCGGGACTGGAATATACGGACATCGCCGACCGGCCGCCCGAGGTTGCGCCGCAGCCCCTGGCCGTCAGGTACAGTATTTACAGCGACCCGTCGGGCTTCATGGAAATCGAGGCGGCGGGCGGCGCTCCCGCGGTGTTGACCCCGGGCTCAAGCCTGGAGTTGTCGGTGGATACCACTTATTATTCCGACGCTGCCGAACCGCCATGAAATCCGGATTCCTGGACAAATTAATCGAGCGGCTGGACAGGCTGGATCCGCGCAGCGTGCAATCGCATTTCCTGCGGCTGGTCCGGGAGAAAGGACTGCTGGAAACCGTTTTCAACGCTTTGCAGGAAGGCGTGATTGTGCTGGATGCGCAAGGCAACATTAATTACGCCAACCAGGCGGCCGCGCAAATGCTGGGATTCACGCTGGAAAATGCCTTGCGCCAACCGGTCGCGCGCTTCCTGCGGGAAATTGAATGGGACAAAATCGTCGGACTGGATTCGCGGGAATGGTCGAAGCTTATCAGCCGTGAAATTGAAATCACCTACCCGCAACATAAATTCCTGAATTTTTACGTCATGCCCCTGGCGGCCTCCGCGGAGCCGGAACGCGGTGCAGTGGTCATATTCCGCGACATAACCTGCGCCCGCGAACAGGAAAGCCGCACTCTCAATGCCGAGCGGCTTAATGCTTTGACCCTGCTGGCGGCGGGGGTAGCCCACGAGATCGGCAACCCGTTGAATTCCCTGCATATTCACCTGCAATTGCTGGAACGCGGCCTGCGCCAGGCGCACCTGCCGCAAGGCGAAAAATTGCGCGATTCGGTGCGGGTGGCCCGGGCCGAGGTGGAACGACTGAATCTCACGATTACCCAGTTTCTGCGGGCCATCCGGCCGACCGTGCCGCAGCGCGAGCAGTGCGCCCTGGAGGAAATCCTGCGGGAAATTCTGGCTTTTTTGAAAAACGAAATCAAAGACCGCGACGTGCTGGCGGAATTAAAGGTGCTGGACTCCATCCCCGCCATTTCCGTGGATCGCAACCAGATCAAGCAGGCTTTTTTCAATATTATTAAAAACAGCCTGCAGGCAATGTCCAAGGGAGGCCTGCTGACCGTGACCATGTTTACCAACGACCGGTTTGTGGGAGTGTCTTTCAAAGATACCGGGACCGGCATACCGGCGGGCAAAATCAGTTCCCTTTTCGAACCATACAAAACCACCAAGCCGGAAGGCAGCGGGTTGGGGCTGATGATCGTGCAGCGGATTTTGCAGGATCATGGCGGCGAGATGGAAATCCGCAGCCAGCCGGGGCAAGGGACGGCTTTTACCGTGCTGCTCCCGCTGGACGCCCGCCGCATCCGGTTGTTAAAAGCGCCGCGCCGCTCCGCTGCGCGGCGGCAGTCTCAGGAAGGAAACAGGCATGAACAGCCGGCGTAAGCCTGTCATCATGGTAGTGGAAGACGAGAAGAACACGCGCGAAGGGCTGCGGCACGCGCTCGAAGACGACTACCAGGTGCTTTTGGCCGACAGCGGGGAAACAGCCCTGCGCCTGCTGGAAGAACATGACGCCGTCGAAGTCATGATCAGCGACATGCGTATGTCCGGCATGGACGGGGTGACATTGATCCGCCGGGCCCTGGGACGCGACCCCAGCCTGGTGTGTATTTTGCTCACGGCTTACGGGACGATCGAAACCGCGGTCGAGGCGATGAAAAGCGGCGCGTATGATTTTTTAACCAAACCGGTCAACCTGGATCAATTGGAGTTGGTCCTGCAAAGGGCCCTGCGCTCCCGCCAGCTGGAAGACGAAAACCGGCAATTGCGGCGGCAGCTGGACAAGAAATTCGGCCTGGAGAACATCGTCGGCCAGGCGCCATGCATGGAAGAAGTATTTAATTTGATCCAGCAGGTGGCGCCCTCCCGCGCCACGGTGCTGATCCAGGGAGAAAGCGGCACCGGCAAGGAACTTGTGGCGCACGCGATTCATGGCTTAAGCCCGCGGGCCCGCGGCCCGTTTATCGCCCTGCATTGCGCCGCCCTGCCCCGCGAATTGCTGGAAAGCGAATTGTTCGGGCACGAAAAAGGCGCTTTTACCGGCGCCACAGACCGCCGGCGCGGCCGGTTTGAGCTGGCGGAAGGCGGCACGTTATTCCTGGATGAAATTTCCGAGATTGACCCGATGATTCAGGTCAAGCTGCTGCGCGTGCTGGAAGAACGCAAATTCGAGCGGGTCGGCAGCCAGGAAACCCTTAACGCCGATATCCGGCTGGTGGCCGCCACCAACCGCAACCTTGCGGAGATGGTGGAAGAAAACCGGTTCCGCCCGGATCTCTATTTCCGCCTGAATGTAGTGGCCATTACCTTGCCGCCGTTGCGCGACCGGATCAACGATATTCCACTGCTCCTGCGGCGGTTTCTGCAGGAATTCTCGCAGGAAAATCAGAAACACATCGAAGAAATCACGCCCGACGCCATGCAGGCCCTGATGGGTTATGCGTGGCCAGGCAATGTGCGCGAGCTGCGCAATGCCGTGGAACGCATGGTCGTGCTGGCGCGCGGCAGCAAGCTGACCGTTCGCGACCTGCCGCCCGCCATTCGCGGGGAGACGTCCGCCGCCGCCGGGATGCCGGCGTCCATGCGGCCGACTTCCATTCAGGAGGCCAACCGGCAAATGATCCTGGCGGCCCTGGATGCCAACGGCGGCAACCGCGCGCAAGCAGCGACACAACTTGGCATCAGCCGGCGCACGCTGCACCGCAAATTGCGCGAATTCGGCATTCCCGGCCGTCGCGCGGCCAAGCCGCCGCTCGCCGGCAGCCCGACCAGAAAAACAAGATGAATGATCAGACAGTCGCCCGGGAAATCCATATCCATGGTGAACGTTGGGCCCAATTGTACGACGGGTATTTCTCTGACACCCGGGTCGCCCGCGAATATGTCGCCGCCATCATCCGGACGGCGCTAGCCCAGCCGCCCGCAGCGATTATTGACTTGGGCGGCGGCACGGGATTTATTCTGGAACAACTTTTGGCAGCAGGGATTCCGAAAAATGTCCGTCTGGTGAACATTGATGAATCGGCTTCCCAACTGGCCATGTGCCGGCATCCGCGCATTAAAACTCTGGCAGGCGCCATCCAGTCCTTCCGGCGCGAGGAAATTGTTACAGCTGGCGAACGCCTGATGGTTATTTGCCGGTCGGTGCTGCATTACGGCGGCATTGCCAGGCAGAAGCCCTGGCTGGCATTGGTGCGCGCGCAAATGCAGCCCGGCGAGTGGTTTGTGCATCAGTCCGGCTGCGCGAACGATCTTGAGGGGGCGCTGGCGCTGGACATTCTCTTTGAAATGGCCGGCGTGGACAAATGGGTCCCGCACAAGGCGGCCTTGATCCGGCTGCTGCAGCAGGCGAAATTTGACATCGAGGAAGATTTTGCTATGTTGCCGCTGCAAATGCCGGCGAGGGTGTTGAAAATGCGCTACCAAATTGCGCCGGAAACATTGGCGAACATCGAGGCTGAACTCCACCGTATTTGCGCCCGCCGGCCCGACCTGCTCTCATTCACTCCCGCCGGATTCATTTTCAACTTCCCCTACCGGGTGTTTGTCTGCCAAGCCGGGCCATAGACTGTTAATTCAGTGCCGATGGCCCGGCGCGGATGACAACTTCTAAAATGGCGACATCCGCGGGATTGACCCCGGGAATGCGGGCCGCCTGACCCAGATTCCGCGGCTGGATTTTCTTCAATTTCTGGCGCGACTCAAACCGCAACGATTTGATCAGGTCATAATCTACCCACGCCGGTATTTCATGATTTTCCATGGTCCTTGCCCTGGCCAGGTTGATTTTTTCGCGCTCAATGTACCCGGCATATTTAATTGATGTTTCTATTTGAATAGCAATATTTTGCGATATATTAGTGTTAATGCTTGGCAAATCGTAATAATTTTTACCAGGATGGCACAATATTTGTGCAAGCGTGTTATTGCCAGAAAAGGTTTTGTTTAAACGCAGAATTTCATTTTCAATCAACGTTTTTTCTGCCTTGATGGATGCGATCGCATGGTGATCAATGATCCCTGCTCTTTCGGCCAGTTCAACCAAACGGTATTTGGCGTTATCCTGCCGCAGGGAAAGACGATGCTCCGCTCGGGATGTAAACATCCTGTACGGCTCATCCACTCCCTTGGTCACCAAGTCATCAATCAAAATTCCAATATAACCTTCAAAACGATTAACAACCAAGGGAGGCAGATTTAGAATTTGATTAGCTGCATTAATTCCAGCAATAATGCCCTGCGCCGCCGCTTCTTCGTAGCCAGTAGTGCCATTGATTTGACCAGTAATAAACAGGTTTTTAACAATCTTGGATTCAAGAGTACCATGCAGCTGGCGTGAATCCGCAAAGTCGTATTCAATGGCATAACCAGCATTGGTCATGACTGCGTCTTCAAACCCCGCGATGGAGTGGACCATATCTAACTGGACTTTTTCAGGCAAGCTGTTCGATATTCCGTTGGGATATACTTCCTGGCTCTCACGGCCTTCTGGTTCAATAAAAACATGGTGAGACGTTCTGGCAGGGAATTTGACGATTTTGTCTTCAATTGAGGGACAATACCGAACCCCCGTGCCAGAAATCAGGCCGCCATATAGAGCGCTGTTTAATAAATTGCACTTGATAATTTCATGCGTTTTTTCAGATGTATGCGTTAAATAACAAGGAATTTGATTGGCGCCTGGTGCCCACGGACGCATGGAAGGAGAAAATTGTTCCACGTGGAACAATTTTTTGAACGTACTGGCCAAGGTTGTTTCAGGATTATGTTCCACGTGGAACAATTTTTCTGTTTTTGCTGCTTGTGAAAAAAGCGGCGGAGGGTCAATTCCTGGTTGAATTATGGTTTTTTCATAATTAATTGAGTCTTTGTTGAGTCGCGGTGGCGTGCCGGTCTTAAAACGTGAAATTTTGATGCCGTGTTGTATCAAGGATTGCGTCAACGCATTATTCGCTGGTTCACCGAGGCGTCCGCCTGATTCTGAGTGTTTGCCGATGAAAATTTTCCCGCCCAGGAACGTCCCCAGCGCCAATATTACAATTTCAGACGGTATCAAGGTATTTCCGTCAACCAAAACCCCGTGAATTTTTCCATGTTTTGAAACAATGCCATTTACGGTGCTTTGAAGTAAACGAAGATTTTTTGTATTTTGAAGCACGGCCAGCATTCTGTTGGAAAACATCGCCTTATCGCATTGGACTCTAATAGCCTGGACAGCTGGCCCTTTACGGGTGTTTAATATCCTGTATTGAATGCCGGTATAATCCGTATTACGCGCAATTTCTCCTCCCAAGGCATCTATTTCACATACAAGATGAGATTTTGCAATACCGCCAATGGCCGGATTGCACGACATCCTGGCTGCGGCATGGATGTCGCTGGTAATCAAAAGCGTCTTAACACCTTTTCTGGCTGCCGCCAATGCCGCTTCACATCCGGCATGTCCGGCGCCAACCACAATGATTTCGTGTTTCCATGTATTAGCATTAATCATGGTTGATATTATATTAGCGTAAGCTGCTAATCAGCAAAGATTTACGTGGATGTAAATTTGACGTTTGGAATAAATGACGTCTGTTCATGCCTAGCTTGGTCCATTCTGCCCTGAATCCGTGAGGAGATCAACATGCCGCATCCCGCTGGAAGCGGGACAAGGATGCGTGGCGCGAAGGATATCTTAATAACATGCAATCCTGTCACGATTTCAGGTGCTGCTTCAAAAGCGCGCGGCTGACCGCCTCCCCGGGGTTGCATTTCTGGTTTATTTCCTGCGGGGATGCTGTCGAATGATTTTTGTTCAGCATCATAACCCGGGGCCGCACAAAACACAAGCGCCGGGAAAGGGGGCGGGCCGGCCAGGCCAGGGCTGAGTTATTCTCGGCGGCTCGCCCGGAGGTCTCGCCCTTCCACGACAAATGCTTGTGAAACGGTAGGGCGAGGTCTCGCTGCGGGCTACGTCCGGCTTTGACGGACTTCGCGGAAGCTATGCAGGGAAAGCCGTACCGAGCCTTTTGTTCTGAGAATGACACAGCCCAGCCTGCCAGGCAGGGTTTTCCGGAGTTGCGCTGGACGGTAAAGGCCGTCCACAAATCACGGTGCGCGGAAAACGAATTGAAAAATTGTCTCGCATACTTGCGGGGGCGGCATTATCTTTTATTGCGCGCCGGGAAAACGTGGCCCGGCGAAAAAGGCAGGACCGCGCCCGATCGCCGGCCGCGGGAAACTGAACGGAATTTTAGCCGGCGGAAAGTTATCCGTCCGGCAATGACAGGCGCACAGGAAACCATCGGGTAATATTCAATGCCGAACGATATGAAAAAATGCGTGTTTTTTGACCGTGACGGAATCGTGAATGAATCTCCGGGCGCCGGATACGTTACCCGGCCGGGAGATTTCCATTTGCTTCCGCAATTCGCGGAGTGCCTCCGCATAGCGTCAGCGCGCGGATATCATTCCGCCATCGTGACCAATCAGCGCGGTGTGGCGCGGGGCATGCTTTCGACGGACATGCTGGACAATATACATTACGCATTGCGTGCGGAGCTGCTGCGCCGGGGCGCCCCGGCATTGCTGGATATAATATATTGCCCGCATAATCCGGGAGAATGCGATTGCCGGAAGCCTCTCCCGGGAATGCTTCGGAAACTTTCCTCCAGGCACCATATCAACCTTTCCGCCTCGTGGATGGTGGGCGACATGGAAACTGACGTGGAGGCCGGCCGGAGCGCAGGCTGCCGGACCATACTGGTAAGCGGGGGGGGGGCCATAACCGCGGCGGATTACCGGGTGGCTGCGATGGAGTTGCTGCCGGGGCTGCTGGAGAAAGTATTGTAACCTTGCGCCGGCGCCTTGCCCTTTGCTTCCTGCGTTCACGCATCCTTCCCCGGCCGCCCGATGAAGGATATCGCATCATCGTGAATGGCAACGGGAACGTGAACGGGCATGTAAAACCGAAAACCGGCGGGAGTCGGCGCATTCACGCCGGGGGCGGCAGCCCGGGAGCGCCGGGCAGGATCATGACATCCTCGGGTTCCACGCTGATATCCACGGCGGCGCCGGCGCTGAAAGGTTCGGCATCAGCGGGTGCGTCGGCGCGCAATGATCCGCCGGCTGACAGGGCGAGCCAGTACTCGACGGCATTGCCGAAATAAAGCGTTTCCTTTACGGTGGCGCGGAAAAGGTTGGCGCGGCCGCCGCCGGCATGCGGCGCGGGCGGCAGCAGGCGGATGCGCTCCGGGCGCGCGCAGACAGTCGCGGCCTGGCCCGGAGTAAATAGCATGTCCCGCGCGGCGGGCCGGCCGTGCCAGACCGCCAGCGGCCGGCCATCAGCGGTTACCTGCAGGATTCCGCCGCTGGTTTGGCCGGCGATCATGCCGGGGATCAGGTTGGCGCCGCCAACGAAGTCGGCGACAAACGGGCTGCGCGGATGCTCATACAGTTCCTCCGGCCGGCCGATTTGGGCAATCCGGCCTTCCTGGAGGATGGCGCAGCGGTCGGCCATGCTGAGAGCTTCCTGCTGGTCGTGGGTTACATATACCGCGGTCATACCGGATTGCTTGATCAGCCGGCGGATTTCAACGCGCATTTCCTGGCGGAGTTTGGCGTCCAGGTTGGATAGCGGCTCATCGAGCAACAAACAATCCGGCTCGACCACCAGGGCGCGGGCCAGGGCGACCCTTTGCTGCTGGCCGCCGGAAAGCTGGGCGGGCCGGCGGCCGGCCAGCGCGCCGAGTTGCATGGCTTCCATGATGGCTTGCACCCGGCGGTTGCGTTCATCCCGCGGGGGGTTGCGGCCGGGAACGGTCAAGCCGAAGGCAATATTTCCGGCCACGGTCATGTGCGGCCATAAGGCGTAATTCTGGAAGACCATTGCCGCCTGGCGGCGGTGCGGCGGCAGATCGTCCACGCGGGCGCCGTCGAAAAAAACGGCGCCGGCATCCGGCCGGCAGAAGCCGGCAATCAAACGCAGCAGAGTGGTTTTGCCGCAACCGGAAGGTCCCAGCAGGAAAAACATTTCGCCGTCGGCGATTTCCAGCGACACACGGTCTAAAGCCGTGACTTCATCGAACTTTTTCGTGACGGCTTCCAGCAGTATTTTCACCATCCACCGTCCGTTTCAGGCGGCCGCGCCGGTGCGCGCGGCGTTGAGGGCCGCGCGTTTTTTGTTGATCAGTTGCTGGGCGATCATGATGCACTGGTTCGTGGTCCAATACAGCACCAGCGCCGAAGGCATCATGTAAAACATAAACAGCATCATGATCGGCATGAAAACCAGCATGATGCGCTGCTGGCTGCTGTCGGCGGTGGGCATGAGTTTCTGCTGCCAGGCCATGGTAACGGCCATTATAATCGGCAGGATATTCAAAGGAATGGGCAGCAAGCCTGCCAGCAGCCGTTCCGGCTCGCTTAAGTCCTTGATCCACAGGAATTCCGCGAAACGCATTTCAATGGCGCTGCGCAAGACGACAAACAGGGCAATGAAAACCGGAATCTGGATCAGCATGGGCAGGCATCCGCCCATGGGGTTAACCTTGTTTTTTCGGTATAATTCCATGGTTTCCGCCTGCATTTTCTTGGGATTGTCCTTGTATTTCTGACGGATTTCCGTCATCAGCGGCTGCAAGGCCTGCATTTTTTTCATGCTCTCGGTGCTTTTATGCGTCAGCGGCCAGAAAAGAATGCGAATCAGGATGGTGAGAATTATAATGGCCACGCCGTAATTCGGGATCAGTGAATGCGTGAAATTAAGGACGGTCAGCAGGAATTTGCACACCGGCGACCACATGCCGAATTCCATCACTTCTTCCTGTTTCATGCCGATTTGGCGCAGAATTGAGAATTTTTTAGGGCCGGCGTAATAGCGCATCCGGTGTTGGAGCGCATCGCCGGGGCGGATGATGACGGACGGAAACACTATTGTGCCGGAAACGCCGGTAATTTCAGCCTTGCGGGGGCTGAGCGCCGGATTTTGCTGTTCGCCGGGGACCATTCGCCGCTGCGCCAGCAGGCGGTAGGCCGAGCCGGTATTTTCACGCGCGGGCACAAGCAATTGCACGAAAAATTTATTCTTGGCCGCCACCCAATCCACCGGGACGGGCTGGTATTGGTTGATGGATTCCGGCAGGGCCGCCAAGTTTTGCTGTTTGGCGTCGGCGGTGAACATTTTGGGCAATTTTTTCGCCCAGTAAACCACGCCTTCGCCGCCGATGCTTTGCAGGGCGTCCACGCCCAGGAATTCAGCTTCGCGCGGATCGCCGGTGATCCCGCCCATGTAGCCGAGTTGGATCTCGTGTTCCGGCAGGGCCAGAGGTTCTGGCCCGGTGTTGGTAAATACATCCACGACGTCCATTTGATAGTTTTCCATCAGAGAGCAGGTGCGGATGAATTTCCATCCGGAAGCCGTGTTTTTTTCGAAACGAATGACGGACGGCTGCCGCTCATCGTAATGAATTTCAAAATCCGCGTCGCCGGAGATTTCAGGCAAGCCCGCATAAACCAGGGCCGGGCTGTTCGTAAAACCAAGCCATACCGGCGGACTGTCTGCCGCCACAGTTTGCCGGTAATTCAGCAATTCCGCGGCAACCAGGCCGGCGCCGTAGGAAGAAAAGGTCAGCACCGTTTTATCATTGCGCAGAATTTGCCGTATTTCAGGCTGACGCGCCGCGGCCGGCGCCGGCTCTGTAACTTCGGGCGGCTTCGGCGCCAGCGGTTTGATGGCGGGTTGAATTTCGGCCGGCGGTGTGGCCGCCATGTCCGGCGCCGCGGCGGATGCCGGGGCGTTTGTTTTTTGGTCCGCGGCGGGGGCAGGAATGGCGGCCGGCGGGTAAAAATGATTATATACCAGCGGCCAGGCAATCATCAATGCCAGCAGCACCAACACAATCAATAAATCTTGTTTTTTCATGCCAACGTCTTCCATTTAACAACTTTTGCTTAACAATCAAGGCACGGGGTCATATCCGCCCGGATGCAGCGGATGGCATCTCAGCAACCTCTTGAATCCCAACATAAAACCACGAAAAACCCCATGACGTTCAACGGCTTCGCGGCAATAATCCGAACAGGATGGATAAAAACGGCAACGCGGACCCAGCCAAGGCGAGATGAGCAGCTTGTATCCGCTTAATAAATTCAAGACTAATAACTTAAGCAAATACATGGCCTTGTGCTACGGCTACGGTTTCCCGGCAAGGCGCGAGATCAACCGGCGTTGGACAATATTCGCGCCTGCCGGGCCAGGCGTAAAAATTCGCCGCATATCTCCTGCGCGCTGGCCCGGTTGATGCCGGTGCGGGCCAGCAAAATTACGTCATATGCGCCGCATAATTGGGGGCGGCAAAGGCGAAAAACCTCCCGCAAGCGGCGTTTGGCGCGATTCCTTGTTACTGCTCCGCCAAGGCTGCGGCTGGCGACCACACCCAGGCGCAGTGCCGCATCCGACCCGCTGCGCAGACACAACACCATAAGTTGGCCGGGGTAACGCTGCCGCTGAACCCGGCATTCCGCAAACAAACTGGAATGAACCAGACGCCCGCGCCGGGGTAAATCGTTCCGCCGACGCTCACATGACTGGCGCGCATCCCCGTCGGGCATGGCAAAACACTCCTCATGCGTGCTGCTGTCCCGCTGTGCGGTGGTCCGGCCAATCAAACCGTCAACTTGGCCCGCCCCTGGCGGCGGCGGTTCGACAGAATTTTCCGCCCGTCGGCCGTCGCCATCCGGGCCCGGAAACCGTGTTTGCGTTTGCGTTTTTTGGCTGACGGGTGGTATGTTCTTTTCATGCCTCACCTGATAAATTCTTGTCTGCTTCTGCCATGAATCCGGGAAGTATACAATATTAACAGGGTCTGTCAAAGCCAAAAGCCGCCTGGCCGGCGGTTTTTTCAGGGACGCGCCGTCCGGTCAGTATCTTCCACGCCGGGACTTTTACAACCGGAGCGAATATTTTTTTTGACCTGGGTGCCGGCTTTATATATGCTGCCCACGATGGAGAGCAGGCAGAAGTAAAACCTTAACCTTATTACTGACCGAGTCGAATATGCGACGTATGCCAGTCAAAAGCCGCTACAAACGCGTGCTCCTGAAGTTAAGCGGCGAAGCGCTTCAGGGTTCCGGGAAGAACTTGAGCATAGATGCAACGGTAACCGCCGCGGTCGCCCGGCGCATCAAAACCGCATCGCAACTGGGCGCTCAGATGGCGATCGTGATCGGCGGCGGCAACATTTTCCGCGGCGGCAGCGGCGAGGCGCTTGGCATTGACCGTAATACCGGCGACTACATGGGCATGTTGGCCACCACCATCAACGCCCTGGCCCTGCAGGACGCCCTGGAGAAAGCCGGCGTGGTAACGCGCGTGCAGACGGCGATTGAGATGAAACAGATTGCCGAGCCCTTCATCCGCCGGCGCGCCATCCGCCATCTCGAGAAGGGGCGGGTGGTGATTTTCGGCGGCGGCACCGGGAATCCTTATTTTACCACCGACAGCGCCGCCGCTTTGCGCGCGAATGAAATCGGCGCGGATGTATTGCTGAAAGCCACCAAGGTGGACGGCGTATACACTGATGATCCCATGCAGAACGCGCAAGCGCGCCGGTATGCCGAGATATCTTTCCGCCAGGCCTTGCGCGACGGGTTGAAGGTCATGGATTCCGCCGCCTTTGCCTTGTGCATGGACAACGGCATCCCCATCGTCGTGTTTGATTTTTTCAAAAAAGGCAACATCGCCCGCGTGCTGCGCGGCGAGCCGGTCGGCACCCTGGTGCATAACGTTTAAAGCGAAAGGCGACGCGATGGCTACACTGGATGATATATTGCTGGAAACCGAAGATAAAATGGATAAATCGCTGGATTTCCTGCGGCAGCAGTTTGCCGGATTACGCACCGGCAAGGCTTCCGCCAGCCTGGTGGAAAACCTTACGGTGAGTTATTACGGCTCCAGCGTGCGCCTGCGCGAGTTAAGCAACATCGCCACACCGGAAGCCCGCCTGATCGTGATCAACGCTTACGATCCCACGGCGCTGGGCGCCATCGAGAAATCAATCATCGCCGCCAATCTGGGGGTTACGCCCCTGAATGACGGCCGTGTAATCCGGATCCCCATCCCCGAGTTGAGCGAAGAACGCCGCAGGGAATTGATCAAGGTGGCGCGGCAACTGACGGAAAAATCGCGCGTGGCCGTGCGCAGTATCCGCCAGGAAGCCAACGAACAGGTCAAAGCGCTCCAAAAGGAAAGCTCCATCACGGAAGACGAAAAAAAACAGGGCCTGGAAACCATCCAGAAATACACCGATGATTATATCGCCAAGCTGGAGCAGTTGCTGGCGGGCAAGGAAAAGGAAATGCTGACTTTTTAACCGGAATGACGGCCGCCCCGCCGGCGCCGGGGAATCCGGCTGCCGCGGAGATGCCGGCGCGCCGCGCGCGGCATTTTTGTTTGACTTGCCGCGGTGGTTATTGAATACTTTTACCATAAGGCGGGATTAAGTTAATTGCAGCCGGCGCTTTGGCCGGGTTCCCGGCGATTGCGGGAGGAATGTCACATGACGGAAAATACTCCGCCAAAACCACAGCCGATCGAAGCCAAACCTGCCGACAAGGCGCAAACCTCGCGGATTTCACTGGAAGACGCCTTGCCGTCCAAAAGTCCTTTCGATCCCAGGCGCACCACGTCGCCCGTAACGGCCGGGGCGCCGCCGACCATTCGTTTGAAAAAACCCGCTACGGCGCCCTTGTTTGTCAAGCCGCCCACGTCGAGCATTGCGCCGGCGCAGCCCGGCGCCGGATACGCCAAATCGCACACCACGATTATACGGGAATTGCCGCGCGACCCCGATCTGGCCAAACGCGAAACCTCCCGCATTATTCTGCGCGATATCACGCCGCCGGCTGCGCCGGCGGAAGCCAAGCGGAGCACCGCGCCCATATCCGGCATACCGGTTTCCGCCACGGGCGTGCCGCAGACCATCCGCTTGAAACGGCCGCCGGCGGCTTCGTCGTCGGCCAAGCCCCAGGATTTGGCCGGCGCGCCGACGCGCGCGCGGCCGGCCGCGGCGACGGCCGGCGAAGCCCGGCTCAAATCGCAGACTTCGCGCGTAGTGCTGGACGATGCCCTGAAAGCCAGCGCCGCCGGCGATTCGCGCGCCACCAGTCCGATTGCCGCCGCGGCGCCGGCCCAGCCGCAGACCATTCGTTTGAAACGCCCGGCGGACGCTTTGGCTGTCAAGGCCGAAGCGGAAGCCGCCGACGATGGC
>JAXGSX010000009.1:0-25142 GCA_040775225.1 Kiritimatiellia bacterium
CATCCGCGGCGAGGAATGGCTGAGTTCGCTGCCCAAGCATCTCCTGCTGTACCAGGCTTCCGGCTGGATGCCGCCCGAATTCATCCATCTTCCCCTCCTGCGCAACCCGGACAAGTCCAAGCTTTCCAAGCGCCGCAATCCCACCAGCATCCTGTATTACCGGCGCGCGGGATTCCTGCCGGAAGCGCTGATAAATTACCTGGGGCTGCTGGCCTACAGTTTTGCCGACGGCCGCGAGCTTTTCACGCTGGCGGACCTGGCGCTGAATTTTGAAATCGACCGCGTCAGCCTGGGCGGTCCGGTTTTCGATTTTCAGAAACTCCAGCATTTCAACGGCCGCTACCTGCGCAATCTCCCGCCGGCCGAGCTTTGGGAGCGCATGCAAGCGTGGCTGTTGCGCGATGATTTCTGGCGGAAAATCATCCCTTTGGCCCAGCCGCGCTTGAACCAGTTGGCCGACTTTGTGCCCCAGGCCGCGTTCCTGTTCGCCGACCGCCTGGATTACCCGCCGGCCCTGTTGGCGCAAAGTTCCGGCGGTTTGGACGGGCCCAGCGTGGCGCGCTTGCTGAAAACCGCCCAGTGGGAACTGGAAAAGCCGCCCGCCTGGCATGTGGACGCCATCCGCGGCGTCTTCAACCGGATTGCGGAGATCGAAAACATGAAATTGAAACAAATCATGCCGGTTTTTTACGCGGCGCTGGCCGGCGCGCCGGCGGCGCTGCCGGCCTTCGACGCCATGGCCCTGCTGGGCCGCGACTTGACCCTGCGCCGCCTGCATTACGCCCTGGAAGCGCTGGAAAACCAGGGGATTGCGCTGAAAGGCAAACAACTCAAAGACCTGGAAAAATCCTACCGCGCCGCCTATGGGGGCGCGGCATAAGCGGGGACGCTTAACCGTTCCGCGCGCCGCCGGCAAACTGCTTGCATCATCAACCTTTCAAATAAATCACATCCCATGACCACTGAAACCGATCCCGCCGCCAATCATTTCATCAAGGAAATCATCCAGGCCGACCTGCGCTCGAACAAGCATGGCGGACAGGTGGTTACGCGGTTTCCGCCCGAACCCAACGGGTACCTGCACATCGGCCATGCCAAATCCATCTGCATGAATTTCGGCCTGGCGGAGGAATTCGGCGGGCGCTGCCACCTGCGGTTTGACGACACCAACCCCGCCACGGAGGACGTGGAATACGTGGACGCGATCCAGGCAGACATCCGCTGGCTGGGGTTCGACTGGGGCGAACACCTGCATTTCGCTTCCGATTATTACCAGTACCTGTATGAATGCGCCGAACGCCTTATACAACTTGGCCGGGCCTACGTCTGCACCCTGAGCGCCGAGGAATTCAAGGCCTACCGCGGCGCGCCGACGCAACCCGGCCGGCCCAGCCCCTGGCGCGAGCGGCCGCCGGCGGAGAGCCTGAATCTATTCCGCCGGATGAAAGCGGGGGAATTCCCGGACGGCCGGTACGTGCTGCGCGCGAAAATTGATATGGACTCCCCCAACCTGCACATGCGCGACCCGGTGATTTACCGCATCCGCCGCGTGCCGCACCATCGCACCGGCGACACCTGGTGCGTCTACCCCATGTACGATTTCGCCCATTGTCTTTCCGACGCCGTCGAGGGCATTACCCATTCCATCTGCACCCTGGAATTCGAGGTCCACCGGCCGTTGTACGACTGGATTCTGGACGCCTTGTCCACCCCCTGCCACCCACAACAGATTGAATTCGCCCGTTTAAACCTGTCCTATACGCTGATGAGCAAGTGCAAGCTGCAGCAACTGGTGCAGGAACGACTGGTGCAGGGCTGGGACGATCCGCGCATGCCGACCCTGGCGGGCCTGCGCCGGCGCGGCTACACCCCCGCCGCTATCCGGGAATTCTGCCGGCGTATCGGCGTCACCAAGTTCAACAGCCTGACGGATGTGGCGCTGCTGGAACATTGCCTGCGCGACGATTTGAACCGCCACGCCTGCCGCGCCATGGCCGTGCTGCGGCCGCTGCGCCTTGTCATTGATAATTATCCCGCGGACCGGACGGAAGACATGGAAGCCGTCAATAATCCGGAAGACCCCGGCCAGGGCGTCCGCCCGGTGCCTTTCAGCCGCGAACTGCTGATCGAACGGGATGATTTCATGGAAAATCCGCCGCCGGGTTTTTACCGGCTGGCCCCCGGCCGGGAAGTGCGGCTGCGTTACGGCTATTGCGTCCAATGCACCGGTGTGGTCAAGGATCCCGCCACCGGCGAACCGGCGGAAGTGCATTGCGTTTACGATCCCGATTCCCGCAGCGGAGCCGGCGCGAAACGGAATAAAAAGGTCAAGGCCACCCTGCACTGGGTTTCCCGGCCCCACGCCCATCCGCTGGAAGTCAGGTTGTACGACCGCCTGTTCACCGTCCCGGATCCCGGGGACGAATCCGCCACGGGCGGCGATTTCCGCCGGGTGCTGAATCCCGATTCGCTCCGAACCATTACCGCCATGAGCGAACCGTCCCTGGCCATGGCGCAGGCGGGCAGCCATTACCAGTTTGAACGCCTGGGTTATTTCTTCGCCGACCCGGCGGACAGCCGGCCGGCGGCGCCGGTGTTCAACCGGACGGCCACCCTGCGCGACAGTTGGGCCAAGGGCGCCGGCAAAACCGGCGCGGCGTGAGAGCGGACGCGCGCGGATGAGTTCCCGTCCCGGGATCATTACCCCTGCGCCTCCACGCCGATAATCAAACGCAGGACGTCTTCCGTGGTCAACAGGCCGACGACTTCCGACTGCGCGTTGGCCACCAGGGCCAGCGGCTGGCGCGAACGGCGCAGCCGCGGCAGCACTTCCGTCAACGGCGTCGTGTCGCGCAAAAACTGCGGGGGGCGCATGAACCGGACGATCGGCTCGCCGTAGCGCGCAGGCGGAGCGGCCAGCACATCAAACATGTTCGCGATGCCGACAAATGTCCCGCGCGACTCGTCAAATACCGGCAGCCGCGTAAAATTGGAATCGCGCGAGCGCTGTAAAAATTCATCCGCCGTCGCGCGGCTGTCAACGAACACCATACGTTCGCGGGGCGCCATGATCTGCGCGGCATTCTTGCCGGCCAGTTCCACCACGCGGTGGATCATGATGCGCTGCTTGGACGTCAGGTTGCCGTGTTCGGCGCTTTCTTTCGCCAGGATGTCTATTTCTTCCCGTGTGACCACCGGGCGGCGGTGCTCCACGACCGCAGGCAAACCGCGCAGCAGCAGCATCGTGATCCAGTTGAAGAAATCCGACAGCGGTTTCAATATCAGCGACCAGCTCCACAGCACCCCGGCAAACGGCCGGCAACGGACAATGGGATTGCTCTGGAACCAGGCCTTGGGCAGATACTCGCCGGCAATCAAAACGATCATGGTCATGGCGGCTTCGGTCAGTATTTCTCCGCCCCGTCCCGGCAGGTAATGGCCCAGGCGCGCGGCAATGACGGAAAGGGTCACATTGCAGATATTGTTGCCGGTCAACGTCGTCCCCAGGAGCCGGTCGGGATTGCCCAGAAAACGCTCCAGCAGTTGCGCCGGCCGGTCATTGTCTTCTTCCACAAGATGCCGGAGTTTCAGGCGGTTGATGGAAATCACACCGGTTTCCATGCCCGAGAAAAATGCCGACCACGCCAGGCAAAGCAACAGCAGGGATATTTCGGCCAGCAGCAGCATAATGGGTTTTATCCTCCCCCGTCATTCTGCGGAATTTTTTCAAGCATCAGCAGGGTGATGCGGTGCTTTTTCATCTGGCGCACCGTCACCCGACACCCTTGGGCTTCCACCACTTCCCCGATTTTGGGAATGTGTTCCGCCCGTGCCGTCACCCACCCGGCCAGCCGGTCGGCGCCCTCGGCTTCCAAGGCCAGGTCCAACTCGTAATTGACGTCTTCCAGGCTGACGTTACCGTGGATCAGCCAGCAATTTTCGCCCATCGTTTGCATGCCCATGGGCTGGCCGCCGAACTCGTTGTCAACCGACTCCACAATTTCATCCAGGATATCGCCGCGCGTAATCATACCGGCCGTGCCGCCGTATTCGTCAATGACGATGGCGATCCGCCGGCGCTGCTGCTGAAAACCGGTCAGCAGGGTATCCAGCGGCGCCGTATCCGGAACGTAAAAGTGAGCGATGGTGGCGGCATGCAAATCGCGCCGCGGATCAAGCAAAAAACGCGGCACGTCCAGGAACCCGACAATATTATCCAGGCTGTCCTGGTAAACCGGGAGATACCGGAAATGCGCCCGGCGCGCGGTGCGTTCCTGCGCGGCGGGGTCGTCGTCCAAATCCACACCGATCAAATCCACGCGCGGCGTCATGACATCCTTGGCCTGTATATCTTCCAGCCGGATGATTCCGTCAACCATCTGGCGCTCCTCGGTGTTCAAAGCGCCGTCTTCATGGCTGACATCCACCGCGGTCAGCAGTTCATCCCCGGTTAAAGCCGGCAGATGCGGATGGAAATGCGATTGCATCCGGCCGGTCACCCACTCAACCAACAGCCGCAGCGGCGCCACCAGGCGCATGGTTACATTCAGGGGATAACGATACCAGACGGACAGTTTTTCGGGGAAACGCACCGCCAGCCGCTTGGGGAGAATTTCGCTGAAAAGGATCACCAAAATCGTCATGGCGGGAATGGAAATGGCCGCGCCCCGGCCGGGCCAGATCAATTCGCACACCCCATAGCCGATCGCGGCGCTTGCCATATTGACCAGGGTGTTGCCGATCAGAATACTGGAAAGCAATTGCGTGGGCGCGCCCAGCAGCGTTTCAATCTCGCGCGCCGCCGGGGGGTGGACGCGGCGGATGCGGTGTATCCGCATGGGATTGAGCGAAAACAGCGCCGTTTCCGCGCTGGAAAAAAACGCGGACATCACCAGCAAAACCACCAGCAGGCCCAGGCCCAGAAACGCCAGAATCATGGACGGCCAACCCCCCGGCCCTGCCGCGCCGGCCCGCCGCCGCCGAAAGTGGACTGAATGCACCAAAAGTCATCGGAAAGTTCGCGGCTTTCCAGGTAAGCGTAAGGCATTTCGCCATAACCGGCGTCGCCCCATGGCGCACCCCAGGAATTACGGAAAATCACCATCTTGTCCCGGTCGCGGTACCCGACGGCCAGAACGGCATGCCCGCCCAGCATCCGCTCGTTCCGGCACGGCAGCCTGATCCGGCCGGTACGCGCCGTTGCGGCTTCCATTACGTGCGCATATACCGCAAAACCGTACACAAACGGCAACCCGCCGGCCAGGCAGGCTTTCATTTCCGCCAGGCTGCCCAGGCGCTGGTAAGCCTGGACCCGGCAATCCAGAGCCGCCTGATAACACGTCTCCGGCGGCCGTTCAGTAAACCGCTCAATTACGTACGGCCATAAATCTTCTAGACAGACTCCGGTCTTACGCAGCGATTTCAATCCGGTGCGCAACATGGCCCCGGAATCCTCGTTGATGGTGCCCATCAGCGCGCGGGTATTGTAATAAACGAACAGCCGGCTTAAATCACGATACGGCAAGGACTTGCCTTTAACGCCACCAAGCCGGTCCAGATCGCGCAATTGCAGGAATTCCAACCCGCCCACCAGGGCCTGGGCCGTGCATGAACCCAACGCGCCCTGGTTTTCCACCGCCGAACACCCGGCCCGCAAGTCAACGGCCGCCGGCGCCTGGCGCGGTACGCGAAAAACAGCGGAAAAGGGTACATCGCGTACATCGGGCACATCCGGCACCCAGCCTAACGCATATTTGGTCTTCATGGACTTTTTCAGCGCTTTTAAAGTAAGCATCATTTTGTTCTTAACAAAACCATGGCAATATTTCAAACTTTTTCTCGCTTCTGATTCTGCCCCCATCCCCCCACTTTGCGTCGGATGACATCCAAACGAGAATACCTCCATGCGGATGTGTAGACCAAAGCCACGATTGCCCCCGCCACGCCATAACCAGCGGAAAGAGCTCCCTAGGAAGGGACCTGTCAATAGTTGAAGCTGAGTCCCAAACGGCCATAAAAGCCGCTTGCGTCAAAGTCGACAGCAGATTTCGCGCCGCCTTCTTCAAGCTTCATGGATTCCGTCAAGTGGTATCCGCCGGAAAGGAAAATTGCGAGTACTGGATTGGCACGTAAAGCCAAACCAGCTTGAAGATCGACTTGTGCATACGAACCATCAAACGAGCGAAATGTCGTCGATTCTCCGCTCGGTGTGTCCACCACATCCAACCTTAGACTTCCGGCTCCGGGAGCAATTTCTGTCCACAATAGCCAGTGATCGGAGCGAATCCACTGATAATTTGCCGCCAGCGCAACAGAACCACCTTTCAGATCTGCGCGTGAATACCCGGCATTACCCAGATTAGAATCTGTAGCTGTCCATCCACCCATGCGCAATCCAAACCGGAATTGTGGACAGAACATTTGCCATAGAATCCCGAGATCTAGACCATCAACAGTATTGACGTTCATTTTGCCGCCGGACAAGGAAATCTTCGTCAGGTCCACTTTTTCCAAAGACGCCACGGAAACTCCCAAGTCCACAGCCATTCTCGAGAAGAACCCCTCCGGCACGGGCTCCCATCGTCGCGCCTCCAGTTTTCGGGAAAAGTCATGAACCTGCTGCGGACTCATCTGATCAGCCGTGCGAAGCAATTCCTCTGGAGTTATCTCGCAGTATGCCGCCGCCACACCGACAGCAAGAATCCCTAGCGTAATCATTATTTGTTTCATAGCATTGGCCGTATCCTTTCTGTTGGCGGCCTTGATCTCTTTTTGTGGCCGTGTAATCGGCAATCGAACAGATTCGCAGGCGTGCCGAACGATCATCTTACTGCGAGTTCAGTCCGTCCGCAATCGCCGGGGCATGGCTTGGCAGGTGGCGACGGTGTGTCAATATCGTATTCAACATGCCGGTTCTTGCGTTTGAGAGCCCCTCCGTGCTGTCGGAGGCCAGGACAAGACCATCCGACACCCGAATAACAAAGTAGGATAGTTTGGCATCAAGCGCATCCGCCGTGTCGACCGTGCCTGGGATCTCGACTTGTTCTCCCGTTTTACTTGCGTCAATATCCAATAGAATCACGAGTGCGGCATCCGCCTTCTGTGACATAAAAACCGCTGCGATGCGCTTCATAGCCGCATCATCAAAGCCATCGCGACCGGTTTGAATCAGATCATGGAGAGCGACAGTTCGAACGCCAGCTTTTACAAGCCTGACATTGAGTTCCTGCGTCAGACGTGAATCAATCGCAAATTTCCCATCTTCCCTGACGCAACAATAGATGCCGGCAGTCCGACCTTCAAACGCGTCTTTAAGGGAAAACGCAGGCAACTGTCCGGCCAACTCTTCAGCCCGACTACGCCAGTCTCGGTCCAGCGTGCTCTTCTTCACGTCCACGATCCATTGCCTGGCCTTCAGCCCGCGATTCTGCTTCAGATACAGTCCGGCCAATTCGAGTTTAACGGCCTCCAGTGCAAACGATGTGCGCAACGCCTCGTCATAGGACTGCACTATGCCTAGCAGCAGCCCTTCCTCCGCCGCGATCTGCTGTCGATTCGCGGCCGACTGAGCCTCCCGCCACTGACTTTCCAGCCGTATGCCAATTTCCAATCGCTCCCGAATCCGATTATACTCCGAACGGGGATACCGCCCAAGCATCCAGACAGTCCAACGAGTTCCCGAACGCGCTTCATCCTCTTTGAATATCTCAAGCTCGCGCAATTCGACGGAGCTTTCAACAGAAATGCGCGGCACACCTGAAATATCATGAACCTTGACTTCGGAAAAAATGTACTCCGCAATTTGTGCTTGTATTGACTTTAAGGCGTTTTGCCGCGCCCCCTCAAGGGAGTCACTACTCTCCCCCCTCGCCTTGAAGTATAGGTGTTGCGGACCATTCTTCTGCGGGTCCGCCCACCATGCGGGCGTCTTTGGCGTAGAACCAATCGTTGAACAGCCCGACAGGATCAGACCGTAAAGCGGAATGCACAGCACAATCCAGCCCACTGCACGAAGATGAAACGTATACCTGTCAATCATTTGGCGCCCTCGTCTTTTAAAGCGTCTTCGATACCGCTTTGAAGGATGTCTTTGTAGCCGTCCACAGCCCCGGTTATGTCCGCCGCAATGCGTCCCTGGGCTGAGATAACAAGGGTTCGAGGGATGCCTGCGACCCCAAACGTGTCGGCAGCCTTTTGATATGGGTCCAAGAGCGCTTCGGCAACGGGATCTATATTCTGATCCACAAGGAACTTTCTGAGGTCCTCCTTTGCGCTCAACGGATCCGTACTGATGAGAAAGAATCGGATACGCATTCCCGACTCTTTGCACTTCTCAACAATTGGTCGCACAACCCCCAAAAAAAGCGGCAACTCTTTGCGGCAAGGATGACACTTCAAGCCCATAAAGTTCAGGACGACCACCGACCGGGGTTCGCGCCGCCGCTCATCGCCCTGGTAGTATAATTTGGCAAGGTTCTGATACTTCCCGTCAAACGTCACGAGAATAGGGGCTGGAGCGATGGATCCAAGCTGATTGGACTGCGCAGTAACCGGCAAAACACCAAACAGAACGAATAAGGCGGCACAAATCAAAATCAACGTAGGTGTTTTCATATTTTTTATACTTTTATTAGATATCTCAATAGCATATTCTACTATTCCGATGCAACAAAAAACCGCAAGAACGCTTATTCTATGCATTGGTCTCGCGTGTACACTTGCGCTGGCGTGTAGCGCAGCCGAGCACCGCGAACCCATCAACATCCTCTTCTCTGGTTCCGCCAACGGCATCCTGCGCTCATGTCATTGCCCTAACGCACCATGGGGCGGACTGGCGAAACGTGCATGGTTGATTGACCGGTTGCGGAGCGTGGCCGGCGCGGAGACGACGATCGTTCTCGACACAGGGGATATCTTCCCCGTGGATCGATCTCTTGAGCAGGCTTCCTTGATGGTCAACCTTTTGGCCTTGATGAACTATGACGCCGTGGCCGTCGGCGACCAGGAACTGCGCGAAGGCATTGACGCCTGGATTGCTGTAAACCGTCAGGCGGGTGTGTGGGATGAAGACAAGCACCAGTCCGCCTTGCCCTGGCTTTCCGGCGGCTATCGCCTGGCAGGCGGACTTAGACATCGCCAAATGCTCGTACCGCCCTGGCTTGTGATGGATCGTGGCAGTCTGCGCGTCGGCATCGTCTCGATCGTCGGCCCGGAATCCTGGCGTTTTGCTCCATCAATACCCGAGGGGATATCGCTGACCGACCCGGCCCGAATCATCCAGGTATTCCTCGCGAATACCCGGGGCAGCTTGGATTTGACCATCGTACTCTCTCACCAGGGCTTTGAGGCCGACAGGGACTTGGCCGCGCGCCTCGATGATGTTGATCTGATCATCGGCGGCCATTCGCAGTCTCTGATCAGTCCGCCTGAGGTTGTCAACGGGATCGCCATCTGTCAGGCCGGTAAGAATGGGGAAAACCTAGGGCTTCTCGCAATGACGCCGCGCAGAACGCCCATTGTGAAGGCAACGCCGGGCGAAGCACAGTCCCATGGCGCATCGCCGGACCCGGATCAGGCCGCGGATAAAAATCCTTTCCTGCCCACTGTAGTCGAAACCCTCCGCTGGCGAATCGCCCAACAGATTATTCCGCTCACGCCCGCTGTGGAGGATGATCCGGAGGCCGCGCGCCTCATTGATGCCTATTACTCCGAAATTGAAGAACGCAACGCTGCGCGTCTCGCGGAACCCGACCCAACAATACCCCCGGATGCTCCCCGGATTACAGTTACACTGCCTTCTGAAGTCATCGAACTGACGCACGGGGAGCGCCATTCTGTCGCTGTGTGCATAGCCAACCGGGGAGGGGCGCCACTGAAGGTCGTGCGGGTGCGCAGCCGCAGCCCCTGGCTGGAAGTGCGCTCGTTCCCGCAACAAATCTCCCCGGGCACTGCGTCGAATGCCGTGCTGGAGGTGGTGGCCGAGCGCATCGACCGCTTCTTCCGCTGCGACTTCTCCATCATGGCCAACGACCCGCGCCGACGCGTTGTCCAGGGCTCGTTTCCCGGCCGCGTCAATGGCCCCATGCCCGGCATCCTCGATGTCAGGGCGCTCTGGACAAATCTAACGCATTTGATCGCCGATTCCCCGCCGGCTTCCACCCCCCCGGCTCTCACCCCTCCGGCCATTCAATCGAATCATCTACCTAAAGAGATCGGAGCCGAATCCTCCGCCGGCGCACAACGCCTGCTGGTCGAGTTCTTCCAAGCTCCCGGCTGCCCGGATTGCCGTGAAGTCGAGCACCATATTCTGCCGTCATTCATCGCACGCTTCGCCGACCGCATCGACCTTAGAAAATACGATGTTACCGTACCAGTCAACTACTTAAGACTCTCCCGCTTGCAGGAACGGCTCAGTGT
The DNA here is from genome assembly GCA_040775225.1 of Kiritimatiellia bacterium. Lineage (GTDB taxonomy): Bacteria > Verrucomicrobiota > Kiritimatiellia > JAAZAB01 > JAAZAB01 > JAXGPF01. The sequence continues at coordinate 10,417 of JAXGSX010000009.1, forward strand.
GCGCTCCAACGAACCGGTGTCGGTCTTTGTTGCCGAAGAAATCGCGTTGCTGGGAATGGCTGCCATACGCACCGATCTGGAACGTGTGGTGATCGAGCGGTTGGAAACAACCCCACATTCTTCTAATGACAAACGGCCGGGGCGGAGCCCGGACCTTCAGCAAGCGGATCGGGTTGCGCCGGCAACTCGAGGGACTGCCTCCGTATCATCTGTATACGCATCGGTAGAACCGACGGATAATCCCCCCGCTCCGCTCAAACGGCGTCTCGAAGCCTTCACCGTGCCGGCGATCATACTGGCCGGTATTGTGGACGGCGTGAACCCCTGCGCGTTTGCCGCCATCGTTTTTTTCATCACCCTTCTGGGCGTCTCGGGCGTGAAGTCAGGCCGCCTCCTGCTGGTTGGCGTGGGCTACACACTGGCCGTATTCAGCACGTATCTGATCATGGGGTTCGGCGCCTTCCGGCTGCTGCAATCTCTGCGCGCCTGGTACTGGCTGACCGATGGGCTGCGCTGGGTGATGATCACCCTGCTGGCCGTGCTTGCCCTGCTATCGTTCCACGACGCCTGGGCCTTCCGCCGCAGCGGACAGCCAGGCGATGTCGCCCTGCAACTGCCCAGCCGCCTGAAGCGCCGCATGCACGAGGTTATGCGCACCAATCTCAATCCGGCCAACCTGTTCCTGAGCGCCCTGATTATTGGCTGCGTTGTCACAATCATCGAAGCCGTCTGCACCGGGCAGGTGTATCTGCCGACCCTCGTGCTCATGAGCCGCTACGCCGAGACCCGCGCGAGCGCCTTCCCCCTGCTCCTGCTCTACAACCTGATGTTTATCATCCCGGTCGTGATCGTCATCGTGGCCGGCTTCGCCGGGACGCGTAATCAGCGCCTGCTTGAATGGAGCAAGTGCAACGTCGTCTGGGGCAAGGTGTTGATTGGGCTGCTGTTTATCGGGCTGGCAAGCGCCTTACTGGTTTTGTGAGGGATAGGCTGACATGAACAATATACCGGGAAATATGCATCGAATGAACGATTATCCAAGGTCGCCATCTGCAGTTGCCGCGCCCCGCTGACAGGCCTAACATATAGAGGCTATTCCATGGAACATGCTGCGAAACCGATCAGCACGAAACCGACAATGACCGCGAATACAGGCAAATAAGGGGTATTCCGTACTTACTTCTCGCCCTTGTACCGCGGCAAATCATTCAGTACCTGTTGTCCGAGATGGCGGTATAGGTTACCTTCTATCTTTTCGGTTTGGGAAAATGGAGGAAAGAAAGGAAACATCAACACCATCGGCAGCCACATCACAAACACCTCCCCGTCCGTGGCCTGGTATAACTTGGCCGCTTCAGACTCATGTTGTGTTATTCGTGCGCGCGCCGACTGATCCTTCCCTGCCCACATTGGAAATATGAAGAGCGTGTACCCAGTACATCCACCCCATAGAGCTATCAATGCAGGATTTCCTGTAAGCAGTTGATAAGTAACTTCGGCATCGATTATAGGACACGACTGAACTCCGCGCGGATATAACTTAATGCCAGCCGATTCCCATTCTTTGACGAAGCACTGTTCATGGGCCGCCCGAACCAGATCAGGTAATGGGGCACCACTTCTGTCCAGAGCCGCGAATGTATAGGCTGCAACCACGGTTTCGTGATGCGGCTGTACCGTTGTCACTTTGGGAACATTGTTCTTGGGAAAAGAGGCACACCCCACAACAGACATCGCCAACATAAAAATAACGCCACATGAAAGACACATCCACGAAACAGATTCATAAACTGATTTCACAGCCGCCTCATTTTGCCTTCATCAGTAATTTACCCATGGCTTGAGCCATGCCCTCTGTCAGCAAGTCTTCTATAGTGCCGCGGTGATCTACGGTGTCGCTAGCCAGAATGCAACCCTTTTCAACGCTGGTCACATAAACATTGATCGTGTACACCGTGCCGATCTTGCCGATTGAACCGTAGATTATGTACTCCACCCCAAGCAGCTGTCCGGCCTCAACCGCACATTCGACGCTGTCGCATGCAGCAGAGAACTTTTGAATCGCCAATACTTCCTTCATTTTCGATTGGCTGACAAGCCGGTATACATCCATGCGTCCAATCTCGACGGCAAAGCGGTCGGTGAGTAGCGCCACCTCGTCCGCCGACAGCCCTCCGCGAGCATCGAACATCAACACAGCTGCCGCGACCCCCCGGTGGGGATGATCGGCGAAGTCGCCAGGAGCATAACGCATCCTTGGTGAAGGGATGGCCGACGGAGGCGGTTCGGAAGTGGAAGGAGCAAAGGAAGACTTATCGGCGAGCAGGGTGGTGTAGACCGAGTCATCTAGCTTGTACATCGCTCCTGTCGCAGGATCCACAATAAGGAATCCGATCAACCCCCCAAACAAAAAGTTCCCCCAGTACCATCCATCAATGGTTGCGGACAGCTGCGCAGAGGCAGGTCCATAACCCTCCTTGACGAAATCAAAAGAGTAGCGTTGAGATTGAAAGAAACCATCGGATGCTTTTAGAATCAACGAAGATGGCGTTGTAGACCGCTGAATGACAGACCCATGCTTATCCTTAACCGTCACACTCGCACCGGGAGGCTCACTCCGCACTGTCACGGGATAACTGGATTTGCTTACCAGACTCGCGCAACCAGTACTCAAGAGCAATACAAAGACTAAAGACAACCACAGAACGGATCCAAAGACAACCCTTGAAAATCCTGGTGATATCTCCCAAACTCTCACTTCAGCATCTTTCTCACCGGCTTGGTGTCCGACCAAACAGCGAGCCCGGTCGCAACCTCAGTCAGGGTCAGGGTGAACTTAAAGTTGGCCTCGGTGGTTCCGCCAGAACGTCGTTCAAGGCTGTAGATATTACCGAAAAGAACATAATCTGCCCCGACGATCTGTCCGTATTTTTTGGCGGTGGCCGCTTCCACATTACCGGATTCGTTCTGAAACTCCAACTGCTTGTAAATATCCCCTGATTCCCCGCCCTTGTGCTCAAAATCAGACGCGGTGGAGAACTTGGCCAAACCGGATTTCAGCACTTCTGTGCGAATGTCCTCTCCGATCATCCGCACCTCAATATTATAAGGCGTCCGATTGTAAATTGGTCCCAGCGATATCACTGGCTTCCTCCCTGCCTCCGTCTGCAAGCCGTGATGGAGCATCGAGGTCACCATCTTCTCCACCACTAATTGGTAATCGTGCAGGTCCACCCCTTTGCTCGCAATGCCTTCTTCGTCGGGGGGCCGATATACGCTTTTATTAGACGGGGTGGTGCAGCCAGACAGTCCGATCGCTACCGAAAGGCCCAACATACACTTCATAATATTTATTTTCACACCATAATCTCCTTACCAACGGTTCGATTGCTGCGCAAAACGCACCGACATAATAAAATCTACAGCCTCCGGTGTCGACGCACGGCCGGTCATCAGCGCCACTTCTTTGGCGTGCAAACCCAGCGGTTTCCATGCCGTCATCCCGGTATCAAGCCTGACACCGTCCTTGTCCAGCCAGACAAAACGGTATTCGAACTGAATATCCTTGCTCTTGACGTTCTGTCCGCGCACCTGCGCTTCGAGCAACCCGTTGACCAACCGGGTGCTGCGCTCTATCACACGAATGTGGTTGTTAAGCACCAGCGAGTTGGCCGTCACTCTGTACTCAGCCCCCTGCTTCTCTATCGTGGTCGGCGCGGAAGAAACACACCCGCCTGCCAGTCCGCACAACAACGCCAACCCCATCAACCATAATGTTCTCATCTACTCCTCCTCACCACGCAATCGGTGTTTGTTCGAGTCTTGTTTTCGTTTCAATGGATTTGGCCGTCTCGCGGCAGAGATAACTCTTTAAATCTCCCGTGAGTTTATCCGCGCCCTCCACAATTTCCGCCTCCGAAAATTTAGGCAGAACCCGATTCACTTTGATCCGCGCCACCCGGCTTTCACCTTGACCCAGCGATTCGCCCGTGTCAGTGTCCACATATGCTTTGCCCAGCAAGAAGATTTCAAACTCATCCCCCACGCTGACGGCCCCGACACCCCGGTTGAGGACGGCCTTGCCGTCCGTCACATCCAGCAAATGCACCGGATATATCGCCTCCAATGTCCGGCACAGCATCCGCATGCTCTGTGCCTTGTATAGGTCCATGACCAGATTCTTCATCTCGCTCGCCAGGAACGGATCATTATCCTTCACCTTCCGCTCCACTTGCACTTCCTCTGTGAACGAGGAAACAACCTTTGTCGTCGCCGTGTCCACCACGTTCAGCCGGGCGATCATCTTGCCTTTTGGCTTCGGACGGACCCGATCCACATACGGGATATCCTTAACCTCCACCACCAGATGGATAAGCACGATCTCCGGCAAAACCACATATTCCGCGTTCAACGCCTTGCCCATCGGCACCACCTTGGAAACATCCGCATAGTCGCTTTCACCAAAATCCACTTCTTTGAGCGCCTCTTTCATTCGCGTGCGCTCCAGAACATCAAACTTTCGCGACCCGACAAAGGCCTCCACCAGCGAACGCGTGAAACTTGGCGCCTCTAAACGGCTCTCGTGCTCCGAGGTGAAGATCATCTTCAAATTTGCCTGGCCCGAAGTCTCGATCTTCTCCTGGCATGTGATTTCCGATTTGAAGTCTTGCGAGAAAATGACTGGCAGAACTGCCAACCGCGCCTTGTGCGGCGCCGTCTCGGTTGACGCACTGCTTTTCTCCGCCTTCCCCGACGCCGGAGTACTAATTGAACCCTGATCGGATACGGTCTCGGTGCCTTGCACAATCGTCACCTTGGCGCCGCTGGGTGTGGTCTTCTCGATCTTGATGTGATCTTTGGGACCAACTTCGTCAGTCGCGGCATAGGCCAAAGCCCCCCCTGCCACCACCGCTAACCCGACTAAAACCCATTTAACATTCTTCATCCTGCTTCTCCTTTTTTCAGAACATCCACGTCACACCAAGATTGAGGGCCAGTACCTGCACTTTGAATTTTTCGTCTTGTTCGTTGATCGTCGCATCCGACGATCCCAGCAGAAAATCGTAGGTCAAGTCGAGATTGACAAAAAAGTTGTCAGCGACCTGAAACGCCGTTCCGCCTTCAAAAAATGCTCCCGGCGCGTTCTCGGCATCTTCACTCGTCACATTAACCACTACCCCATCATTCCTCGTCTTTTCCGTGCTGCCATCCAGCAAATAATAGCCGAGGCCACCGCCCAGATACGGCGTAAAACGCGTTCCTGTATTGAACCAGTATCGGGCGCCTAAGGCCAGCCTGGTTAAATCCGCCTTGGTCTTGCCCAATTGACTGTCTGTATCTTCCGCTGAGGCGTACAGAGCCGATAAGTTGATGTCCAGATCATCGGTGGCTTTATAGAAGAGCGATATTTGGGGAACAAAACAAAACTCGGAACCGTCCGCTGGCCCCATGCTCCAATTCACATAGCCCCAGCCCAGGGTGGGTTTAAGCCCCCATGTCCCACCCAACGCGTATCCATCGTACTGCGTGGCAGGAAGCTGAGCGCGCCCCAGTCCCACACCGCGCCCTTCAGTGGTGAGCGCCCCGCGCCCCAATTCCTGTCCTTGTGCCAGATTCACAATCGCCGCAACACAAACTACCCCGAGAATCTTTTTCACAACTCTCCTCCGTGTTGGTTGAAACACACCAGCCACATTTACCACCATACTACCATATTTCTATTGTCTGGAAGCTACGCCGTCCTTAGTTTCCTGTCAAGCGATTTTTCGATAATATTTTCGGAGCATCAAAAACAGGGAATCAAAAAACATTGCAAAGCGCCCGATAATTGTTTAGCATCCAAACTTGTTCACTAGTTTCATATTAATGCGTTTAACACAAGGATGTAGTATGAGTAAAATATTAGTATTGGCGGCGGCGTGCATGATTTTGGCGGGCAGTTTGAATACCGCCGGGGCGGTTAACCCCAATCGCGGGGGCGTGATGGGCTTTATCGCCGGATGCTGTTTCGGCATCCGCGCCGGGGCGGCCTACAATGACGGCAAGGAAATCCACTGGCGCGAATGGACTAGGGTTTTTATCATACCCGCGATTTTTGACGGAATTGACGGCGCCCACGGGATGACCACCGCTGATTACGTCGATAAATACGGCTTGGCATTTTATTAAGCCGTTCTACACAACTTTGCTTTAAAGGATTCCGGGCCTGTGTCTGGAATCCTTTCTCAAATTTAGAACAATCATTGTTTTTAAACACATGCGTTTTCAAACCCCTTTTCAATATTTGCAATCTTTTTGCATTGCCACCTGCTTAACTGCCGCCGCCGCCCCTGCCGGCGAGCCGACGCTGGCGGAAAAGATTTGCGGCAGTTACACCAACGTCCTGACCGTATCCTGCATGGTGCGCAAGACCACCGAAGTGCAGGACCAGACGGCGCAGATGCTCAGCCGCGTTTATTACCAGCGTCCGGACCGCCTGCACGTGGAAAACGTCGCGCCTTTGCGGCGCCGCATCCTGTCCGACGGCGCGCACTTTTACCTGTCGCAGGCCGGCTGGCGCAAAGGTTATTCCGTGCCGCTCGCCCAATTGGCCGGCGAATGGCAAATCATGCAGCAATCCATCCCCGGCACGGCCATGGAACACCTCCTGCGTCTGCAGGGAACGGCCGAGGAAATCCTGGACGGCCAGCCGGAACTGCCGGTGCGCCGGGGATATCAAAAGGATAAGCTTTATGTCGTGCTCGCCGCCGATGCGCAAAACCGGCTCGCCCGCCTTGAATTTTTCAAAAGTCGCGATCTGGCCGAGCGCACCGCGGTGTATCAATTCGACAATTTTCTGCATGTCACCAATGACTGCTGGCTGGCCGCGCGGCAGCGGGCCGAGGTGCAGATTCAGGGTGACACGCTCCGCGAAACCCGGCGTTTCGATAACCTGCAAGTCAACCAGCCGCTGGCCACCGGATTATTCGATCCCAAAACTTTTTTCAAGGACATTGAATTTGTCGCCGATTTTTCAGAACTGGATGAATGATGCCTTACCGATTGCGCAGGTCAGCGCCACGCAATGGCGCGGGCGCTGTGCCATCTGGTTCGGATTTTTCTGGAAATTATCACACAAAGTCACAAAGTCACAAAGTTTATTCCGGACTGGCGATTTCCCTTCGTGCCTTTGTGTCTTTGTGAGAGATGTTTTTTCCTGTTTCCGATCAGCGCTGATCTGCCTGCTCTTTGCCGAGGCCGCCGCGGCCAACCCGGCCCTGATGCGCGGCCTGTATGCCGACCGCCAGTGGGCCGCCTGCCGGACCGAGGCCCGGCGCGTCCTGCTGGCCGTGCCGGAAAATTATGAGGCCCGCCTTTTCCTCGGCCTCGCCCAAGCCCGCCTGGAATCGGCGGACGCCCTGCCGGTCCTGCGCTCCCTGGCCGCCGACCCGGCCGCCCCCCCGGCGTTGCGCTGGCCGGCGCGCTACGAAGAAGCCCTGCTGTTATGGCGGCAGGGCGACGGCGAAGGAGCCGCCGCGGCCTTGCGCGAGGTTTTTCTGCACACCGCCGATCGTGATTTGTTTTTGAAGTCCGGATGCGCACTGATGCTGGCCTGGCGCGCGCCGCCCGTGCCCGGGAGCGACCTGGACAACCTTGCCGCGCAATTGCAAACCGCGGCGCCGCAATGGACGCCCGCCTTGATCCAAACCGTCCGCCGCGAAATGGCGGACCCGCCGCGGGCCGGCTTTCAGCCCGGCCGATATTGCATCGCCTTTTACCGCGCGCAAATCCGCCCGGCCATCGGCGACCGTTGCGTGCTTTATCCATCCTGCTCGGAATATTCCAGGCAGGCGTTCAAGGCGCACGGTTTTTTCATGGGCATCGCCATGACCACCGACCGGTTTATCCGGGAGCCGGGCGTGGTCGCCGCCGCCGCCCATCCGGTTGCCTGCAACAGGCGCATGCATTTTGCCGATCCGCTGGCCGATCATGACTGGTGGTTCGCAGCGCCGGAAAATGCTGACCAGGAAAGCGAGTAATTATGCCCGCCGGGAAAAAATATCTGTTGATTGGCATCGCGGCCATCCTCCTGCCGGCGCTGGCGGCAGCGGCCGGCGACCAAACCCTGCGCCTGGCGTGTGAATTGGCGGACGAAGGCGACCATGCCGCCGCTGCGGTGGAATTCCGCCGGCTGGCGCTGGCCGCGGAACTCCCCACCGATCGTGCCGGATTTGCCTGGGCGGCTGCCCACGAATATGTACGCAACGCAACCTGGCCGGCGGCGGAAAAAATGCTGGATTGCGCGGAAAACGCCGATCCATCCCTGGAATTACCGGTGCTCCTGCTTCGCGCGGAAGGCGCCGCCGCGCTGCGCCAGCCGGAAGCGGCGGATTTTTACTTCCAGGCGGCGCGGGAAAACCGCGCTGCGCCGGATGATCTCCGGCGCTATGCCGCGCGCCGTTCCGCCGCCCTGCTGGCCGGCATGCAGAAAACCGCCGCCGCCCGGGCGGCGCTGGACGATGCCCCGGGCGAGCATGCCCCAGCCCGGCAGGCGCTGGAGGAATACGCGGCCGGCCGTGACAAAAAGCCGCTGCTGGGCGGCATCCTGGGCATCATCCCCGGCCTGGGCTACGCCTATGCCGGCGAATATGCCAACGCCGCGCGTTCTTTGATTCTCAACGGACTGTTCATCTTCGGCATGGTCAACACCGCGCAGCATGACGAGTGGGGCGCCTTCGCCGTCATTACCTTTTTCGAATTCACATGGTATTCCGGCAGCATTTACGGCGGACTGGACGCCGCCCATCGTTATAACCGCCGGCGCCTGCAAAACTGCCAGGATCGGATCATCGGCGGCGCAGGGTTCAAGCCGGACTGGCAACGCCTGCCGCTGGTTACTCTGCAATTCGAATTCTAACCGCCATGCGCAACAGCCGCAAAATCCTGATCGGCTCCATCGCAACGCCGGCCATCTTGATCCTGGCCGCATGGGCCGGGCGCCATTTTTATAAGGTGCACCAGGCCCTCGCCCGCCTGCCCCTGCCCGTGCCCATCCTGATGTACCATGACCTAAGCCCCGCCGGCGACCCCGCTGCCGCGGCGGATGTCTGGACCGTGCAAGCCGACAATTTCGAAAAACACCTGCAATCACTCAAGGCCCAGGGCTACGCCAGCGTGCTGCCCGCCGACCTGGCCGCCGCGGCGCGCGGACGGACAAGCCTGCCGCCCAAACCGGCCGTGATCACCTTCGACGACGGCTTTCTCAGCAGCGCGACCCTGGCCGAGCCGTTGCTGAGACAATACGGATTCCAGGCCATGGTGTACCTGATCACCGCCAGCATTGCCGACACGCCGGAAAAGCGCCAACGGTACCGCGGCGCGCCCTGCCTGACCTGGCCGGAAGTCCGCGCCGCCATGCGGCGCGGCACCCAGGCTTTCGGCGTCCATTCCCATACGCACCCCAAGCATCCGGATGCCGTAGCCGCGGAAATCACCGTCAGCCGGGACTGGTTCCGCGCGCGCACCGGAACCCGTCCCGATTCGTTCTGTTATCCGCACGGCCAGGTCAATCCAGGTCTGGAACGCGCCGTGCGGGCAGCCGGCTACACCACCGCCATGATCTGCGAAGATGAAGTGGCCATGCTGGCCCGCGGCGCCAACCTCCTGGCGTTGCCGCGGGTGTCGGTTTTCGGCGGTGCGCAGTGTTTCACGGTGGATGTTTTGCCGCGCAACCAGACCGGACCGGATTGCGTGGGAGGGATGGTGCGCAACCTCGGCCGGCCGGTCCGGGTGGCGCCGCGCCTGCTGGGCACAGGCCTGCCGGAAGCGCAGGCATGGCTGCCCGAAACCCGCCTGGGGCCGGACGCCCAGGACTGGCGCTGGCGGGTGGCCCCCGGCGCCGACATGCAAAAATTGCGCTTGGAAATCTGGGATCGTAACCGCATCCTGTTGCTGTACGCCGCGCCTTGAATTCCGGTGTTGGCGGGGTTGGGGCGTTTTACGGCTGCTGGTCAATCGCGTTAAACTAAATTATAATCCACAGACCATGTCAACCTCGTCCATTCCCCAACCCGTTCCTGGCCGTCGGCGCCATTGGCAGCGCTGGCTTTTAGCCGGCATCGTAATTGGCGCCGCTTTCCTCCGCTATGGCGGCTTCGACCGGCCGGCGGAAATGCATCCCGATCAACCGCGCATCCTGAGTTGGATGGAACGCACGGAACAGGACGGTTGCCTGAAAAACACCGTGTATCCCGGCGGTTTTTTTATCCTGTTCAACCAGTTCCGTCGGGCGGTTGCCCCGTTTTTGCGCCTGCAACAGCAATGGCAGTACCAGTTGAACGAAATTGACCGGATCGCGCCGCCGCGCAACCTGCGCTTGTCGCTGGGACGGCATTTCAATGTCTGGCTGGCCGCCGCCACTTGCGGATTGATTTACCTGCTGGCAGCCGGGATTTCCGGATCGCCATGGGCGGGCCTGTATGCCGCGGGGCTTTTTTGTCTGGCGCCCGAACACATTATCCATGCGCATTATGTCCAGACCGATATCGCCATGGTTTTCACGCTGACGCTGGCCTTGTGGCTGTGGTCGCGCTTTGCCGGCCGCCGCGCGGTCTGGCTTTTCGCCGCCGCCGCCCTGGCCTCCGGGTTTGCCGCCGGCACCAAGTACACCCTGCTGTGCCTGGCCCCGCTGGGCTGGATTTTCAGCTTTTATGCGCCGTCGCCTCGCACGCCCGGCACGCCAGCCACCGGCGCCAGGCCCAGGCCATGGCGGCGCATCATCGTCCGCATGATCCTGGCCACAATCTTGTTCGCCGCCGGGTTCAGCCTGGCCACGCCGGAAGTTTTGGATTGGCATGCCTTCCATGAAGGATTGCGTTACCAGAACATGCGGGTTTATGGAGAAGGCGCGACCATCTTAAACCAGGCGCGCGGCGAGCCGTTGATCGCGCTGCGGAGTCATTGGCGCCAATGGTGCGTTGCCGCCGCCACGCTCGGCTGGGGCGGCCTGCTGTCCGCCGCCGCCGGCTTATGGCTCGCCGGCACATCCGCTTACCGCCGTTACTGGCCGGTCCTGATCGGGTTTCCCCTGTGCTACCTTTATTATTACCTGTTCCAGGCGCCCTGGGTCCGCGGCCAGGAATTCATGAATTTTTTCCCCGCCTGGACCGTGCTGGCCGGGTTGTTGCCCCTGTATTTGTGGCGGCATGGGCAAAAGCCCTTCCGCCGATGGCTGGGCCGGGCGGCGGCCATGGTTTTGATCCTGGCAACTTTCCTGCCGCTCTTCCAAAACGGACTGATTGCGGCTGCTCCCTTCAACTGGAAAGATACCCGTTTCCTGGCCAACCGCTGGCTGCAGCGGCATTTACCGGCCGATTGCGCACTGGGCTTGGAACGTTATACCGACCCGGCGCACGCGGGGGTTGGGCGAACATCCGGATTCATCCACAAGATTGAAATTGCCGGCCGGGACTTGTTGACCAACGGCCAATATGATGCCATCCTCCGCAATCCATCTTCCGACGGACGCGGACTGCGCCATCCCGTAACCGGATGCCGCTACCCGCAATACCAGGCCGCATTCGAAGCCTTCACCAACCAGGCCGTCTGCCTGCGCGCCTGGGGCGCCCTCCCGCCCGCGCCATTCACATCGCCCTTTACTTCGCCGGAACTGGAATTATGGCTCCAGCGCCCATCTCCCGCAACACTGGAATTGCAATTGCCGCTGGCTCAACCCGGATATATCAGCCGCGGCGGCCGGGAAACTTTTTTCCGTATCGGACATGAAGCCGGCAGCGCGGATTTGCTGTTGATTGACCGGTATCCAAGGGAGTGCGCCTTCGGCGGGCCCGGGGAGTTGCCACATCCGGTTTTTGCGCTGGTGAATACTCTGGAACGTCCGGCGGATTGTTATCTGCGCGGGTTTGGACGCAAATTCAAACAACGGCTGCTCCCGTATCAAGCCGCGGCCATCCCGCTCCAGCGCCCCTGGTGGCGCCCGCGCCTGAACGGTTTTGAAAGGCTGAGCGCCGCCACCCGGCCGGAACCGCACATTGAATATGTGCCTTGCCTGCTGCGGGCCGCATTCGACGCGCCGGCGGCCGCCGCCCGGCTCCATCAAATCGGACACGCCGATCAGGCGCTGGCCCTGCTGCGGAGTGCGCCGGACTGCCCAGGATGCAGTCCCGCCCTGATTTACCCCCTGGCCATCGCCAATGCCCAATGGGACCTGGCGGGGCAATGGGCGCCGCGCGCGGCTGAATTGCGCGCGCGGCTCCTCCAGGCGCTCGCCTTGGCCCCGGAGTCCGTCAGCGTCAACGGGATCAATGGCGGGCATTACAATCAATGCGCGCGTATCCGCCTGACTCCCGGCAATGGCTGCGGCAAATTGGAACTCACGCCCGACCGGATCGGCAGTCCGGAAGCTTTGCCCGGTCTCCCGCCCGGCGCCACGCTGGATTTATCCGCGCGCCTGGCGCGCGGCATCTATACCGTCGCCATGAATCTGCGCGCCATGCCGGAACGCCGCGCGGGCAGTTTCGCCGTGTATGACTGCCTGGGGCGCAAACTGGCCGATGGACCCTGGCAAAATGTCCCGGACAATGTAATCCCCGCTGAATTTACCCTGGCAGTCGGCCGGGAATCCGCCGCCTGGCTGCATTTCACCTCCACCACGCCCGCCGGCCTGGAATACCGTGAATTGGAAATCCGCTGGAATATTCATGATCAAATCCGGGCGAGTTATAACGAATTAACCGCAGCGCTGGCAGCACATCAATTGCATGCCGGCCAGGCCGGCCCAGCCCTGGCGCTGCTGGCGGAAGCAGCGCCGCCATGCTGGAAGGATCTGGCAGTCAAACGGTTGGACTGGGCGGCGATGCAGACGGGCGCCGCCGCGCCGGAACGCCGCGCTCAAGTGGCGCGCCGGATTTTACAAGCTGCCCCGGCTTACCATCCGGCTCTGGCAATCAACCATCCGGAGACCGCCGCGCGGCTTCCGGACAACCTGCCCCACCCCGTCCTCTACCCGCCCTTCCTGGCGTTGGTCGGCGCGCGCGTGAACGAGTCGGCAGACGGCGCTATCGAATTGATTTTTGAGGCCCGGGATGACGGGATCCCTCCGCTGGCCGCCGTGTTACATCACCGCCGTGGCCGGCGCGGATGGCGCCAGGACGCCTGCCTGCCCATCGGAACGGAATGCCGCCGACTTAACTTCGGCGAACGCGCGGCCGTCCGCTTCGAGCCGGGAAAACAAATGGCCGATGGCCGGGCCTTGACGGATCTCGGCATTTCAATCCAGGCCAATGTGCGCTGGTCGCCGGGCACGCTGAAGCCGGCGGACCGGTCTGAGCCGGTAATTGCCGTCAGCGAACTTATGCAACTCCTGAATCCCTGACCCATAAACACCAAAGCCTGCCCATGACTTACCGCCTGCCATTCACTGAACGCAAAACATGCTGGCGCGGGTTATTGGACCTGGGCGCCGGCTGTTATCCCGCCTTCCTGTTTGGCGGATCAACCGGCGCATTGCTGCCGGTATTCCACTTTCACGACGTCACCCCGGAATACCTTGAGCCTTACCTGCGGCACCTGGCCGAAAATCAATATCGCACCGTGGTTTCCGACGATATTCACCGCCTGGCGGTCAAAGGCGTTCAGCCCGGCCCGCGCACGGTGGCGCTTTGTTTCGACGACGCCTGGGCCAGTGTCTGGACCGTGGTTTACCCCATGTTGCGGCAGTACAACCTGACTGCTATAACTTACGCCATCCCCGCGCGTATACCGGATGCCGCCGCGCCGCGTCCGCTTCCGGCCGATCGCCGGGCGCCGGCCGGCGGACCGCCGCATGCCACCTGGCCGGAATTGCACGCCTTGCAGTCCTCCGGAATTGTGGATGTGCAGGCCCATACCCTGGCGCATGCCATGATTTTCTGTAATGGCCAACCGGCGGGATTCGTCACCCCGGCCTACTCGCCGCCGCCGCTGGCCGAGCCGCTGTTGGACGATGGCGATCCGCCCGGTTTTTTATCCGCCGCGGACCTGGGCACGCCAATTTACCCCTGCCGGTCTCGTTGTTCCGATGCCCGCCGTTTTTACCCCGATCCTGCCGGCGTGGCGGCCTGCCGGGCGCACGCGGCAAACAATGGGGGGCCGGCTTACTTTGGACAGCCGGGATGGGAAAAGCCGCTGCAAGACATCATGCGGCGCGCGGGCGGACGGTGGGAAACCGCGGAAGAAGCACAGCGCGCCATCGCGCATGAAGTGGGCGCCGCCCGGGAAATCCTGAATGCGCGGCTGAAGACGGATACGGTCCGCCATCTGTGTTTCCCCTGGGCCGTGGCCGGCCGGGCCGCTGAAACCGCCGCGCGCCGGGCCGGCTATTTGACAGCCTTCGCCGACCGTTTATTCGGCAAGCGGGCGGTGCGCGCCGGCGACAATCCATTTCGTCTGATGCGGCTTAAACACCAGTATATTTACGCCCTGCCCGGCCGGCCCCGCCGGATTGGGCTTAAAGTGCGCCGCTGATGACGCCCGTGGCGCCATCAATCATCCTGGCGCAAGCGCGGGATATGGCCAGGCCAAAGGCAGGCAACCATCCCGTTCCCGGCAAAAATACGTACAATTCATTGGTTTGATTAGTCCGGAATATAAAGAGGCTAAAAATTTTTTGCGATTGATATTAGCTTTAAAATATAGTAAAGAACATATAATGAATGATGTGTAACTTTTGGGCGGTTTTTTAAACGCCC